>CAVEBA010000068.1:638-9208 GCA_963613695.1 Sphaerochaetaceae bacterium | reverse complement strand
GGGCAAGCGCGCGGGAACGCTCAAAGGCGATCCGATGATTCAGTACGGGAACGCAATCAACGGAATTCCCACGGAGATCGCGCTCGGACGCGAACTCGGCGCCGATGATTTCGCGTTCACCACGCAACAGATTTGGACGGTGTTTCCCGACGGTTCCGTCGAGCTCGCCGCAAATATCGCGTCGAACAATCCGAACGCGGATCTGCCGCGCCTCGGCTACACGATGGACGTTCCCGCGGCGTTTTCACGTTATTCCTACTACGGACGCGGTCCGCAGGAAAATTACAACGACCGCTGTTCCGGCGCGTTCGTCGGCATTTATTCGTCAAGCGTTGCCGAGCAGCTCGGCGCGTATACGAAGCCGCAGGAAAACGCCAATCACGAGGGCGTGCGTTGGTGCGCGCTCACGGACGGGCAGGGCGCGGGAGCGATTTTCATCGCGTCCGACGGCGCGTTTTCCGCACAGGCGCTTCCCGTTACCGCGCGCGATTTGCTTTTCGCGCCGAACACTTTTTCGCTCGACGAAAAAGTCGCGGGAACGACCGCGACGACGCTGAATCTCGATGCCGGCGTGCGCGGACTCGGCGGCGCGAGTTGCGGTCCCGACACGGAAAATCGCGACAAGGTTTTTGCGAAGCCGACGGATTTCGGATTCATCATTCGTCCCGTTGCCGCAGGTGAAAATTTGAGCGCGCTCGCAAACGTTTCGCCCGCGGGCGCCGTGCCGATCGCCGTCGTGCGCGACATCGCCGGCGTCGTTTCCGTTTCCTCGAAAAAACCGGGAGAAAAAATTCTCGTCTCCGTGAACGACGCTCCCGAGATTGAATACGCCGGTCCGATTCCGTTCCGAAACGGCGGAAAAATCCGCGCGCGTTTTGCAACGGAAGCCGCCGGGCTCGCGACCGAGATCGACTTCCCGAAAATCGACAAGGTGCGCCTCACCGTTGCTTTCTGCAGCAGTCAGGAGGGCGCCGATCCCGCGACAAATCTCACGGACAACGATGCGGGAACGATTTGGCACACGGCATACAGCGTTACCGTTGCAAATTATCCGCACTGGATCGATTTCGATATCGGCGAGAGCCGGGCAATCAAGGGAATTTCCTATCTGCCACGCCAAAACGGTGAAAACGGCGACGTGAAAGACTACGAAATTTTTGTCAGCGCCGACGGCAAAAACTGGGGGAAAGCCGTCGCCTCCGGCACGTTCCCGCGCGACAAAGCGGAAAAGCGCGTGCTCTTCGCTTCGCCGGTGCAGGCGCGCTTCGTGCGCTTCCGCGCGCTTTCCTCGCAGAACGGTCAGGACTTCGCCTCCGGCGCAGAATTCGGCGTCCTCGCAGATTGAACGGCGGACCGGAGAACCCTCCAACCAATTCTCCTTTAAGCCATAATCTTTAAGCTGTAATCTCTCCCGCCGGACATGAATTCTGAATTTCCGAAGCCGGAAGTGCTCGCGCCTGCGGGCGGGTGGGAGTGCGCAAAAGCAGCAGTTGAAAACGGCGCGGACGCGATTTATTTCGGCGTTGGCCGCTTCAACGCTCGCGTTCGCGCGGACAATTTTGTCGCCGACGATTTGCCGAAGCTGATGCGTTTTCTCCATCGGCGCGGCGTGCGCGGCTACGTTACGTTCAATACGTTGATTTTTTCCGACGAGCTCGCGGAAGCCGCTTCGGAGCTGCGCCGAATCATCGCGGCGGGCGTCGACGCCGCGATTGTGCAGGACGTCGGGATCGTGCGGCTGATTCGCGAAATTTCTCCGGATTTTCCCGTTCACGCTTCGACGCAGATGACGATTTCCTCTGCGGACGGTGTGCGTTTTGCGCGGGAACTCGGCGCGTCGCTCGCGGTGCTTTCCCGCGAGGTGAACGTGCGCGAGCTCGCCGCGATTGTCGCGCGCGGGAACGCCGAACCCGCGCAGGCGCTCCCGCTGGAGCTTTTCGTGCACGGCGCGCTTTGCGTCGCGTATTCCGGGCAGTGTCTGACGAGCGAGTCGCTCGGCGGGCGTTCCGCGAATCGCGGCGAATGCGCGCAGGCTTGCCGTTTGCCTTACGAGTTGATTTGCGACGGCGAAAAAGTGCCGCTCGGCGCGCGTCGTTATTTGCTTTCGCCGCGCGATTTGTGCGGCATAGAAATGTTGCCCGCGTTGATGCGGCTCGGCGTGCGTTCGCTCAAAATTGAGGGACGTTTGAAATCGCCCGAATACGTTGCCGCGATTACGCGCGCGTATCGCGATTGCGTCGATCGGATTCATTCTATGGCGACGGACGGCGTTCCCGCGGAAACGCTCGACGCTTTCGCGAAACAGCTACGGGAACAGCACGGCTACGCGCTCGAAATGGCGTTCTCGCGCGGATTGCACACGGGTTGGTTGCGCGGCGTGAACAATCGCGAGCTCGTGCACGCACGCTTCGGAAAAAAGCGCGGCGTGTTTCTCGGAACGGTTTCCGGATTCGGGCGCGACGGCGTGTTCGTGCGGCTCGCGGCTCCGCTGAAATCCGGCGACGGCGTCGTGTTCGACGCGGGAACGCCCGAGGAAAAAGAAGAGGGCGGCTACGTTTACGGCGTGGAAAAAGCGCGCGGGAACGACGAAGTTTTCGTGCGTTTCGCACGCGCGGGAATTCGCTGGGAACGCGTTCGCCGAGGCGACAAATTGTGGAAAACCGCCGATCCCGCGCTCGAATCCGAAATTCGCGAAACGTATGCCGGCGATGCGCCGCGCTGGGCGCGCAAAGTGAATATGCGCGTCGTCGCCGAAATCGGCTCTCCGCTTCGCGCGAGTTGCGACGACGGTTGCGGGCACGAAGTTTATGCGGCGCTGGGCGATCCGCTCGTTTCCGCGACAAACAAGCCCGCGACGGATGCGTGGTTGCGCGAGCAGTTCGGACGTCTCGGCGGCACCGGATACTACCTCGCCGGCTGGGAATCGTCGTTGGAAAAGTTGGGGGCGGAGACGTCCACGTCTCCGCAAAAAACCGAGGAAGATATCGGAAAAAATCAGAATCGCGTTCCCGCAGAGAAGGCGACGGCAATCGTCGGCGCTGAGACTTCGCGCGGAGACGTGGACGTCTCCGCCCCCATGGTTCCGGCGAGTGTTGCGAACAAACTGCGTCGCGAGCTTATTGCGCAGCTTGATGCCGCGCGCGAAAATTCCGTGAAATGGACGATTTCGGAAGAGCCGCCGGCGTCTTTGTGCGAAGAAAAATTTTCGTTCCCGCAAAAGGGCGCGCCGGAGCTGATTCCCGTCGTGCGGGAGCTTTCGCAACTTGACGCCGCGCTCGCATTCGGCGCGAAAACGATTTACGCCGAATTTGAAAATCCGCGCGATTACGCCGTTGCCGCCGCGCGTGTTCACGCCGTTCCCGGCGCTGAATTTTGGGCGCAGCCGCCGCGCATTTTCAAAGAAGCGGACGACGAAGCGGGGATTCTCCGAATCGTGCGCGAATGCGGCGCGGACGGTTTTCTCGTTCGTGCGCACAAGCATCTTTACGCCTTTGCGGGAACGCGTCTGCGCGGGGATTTTTCGCTCAATGTCGCGAATCATCTCTCGGCGGAATATTTTCTGCGGGAACGCGGATTGGAGCGCATCACGGCGTCCTACGACATGAATTTTGAACAGCTGCGCGCGTTGCTCGCGCACGTTCCCGCGCCGGAAAAAATCGAAATCACGTTGCATCAGCACATGCCGATGTTTCACATGGAGCATTGCGTTTTCTGCACGTTTTTGTCCGAGGGAAAAGATTTTCGCGACTGCGGGCGTCCGTGCGAAAAACACATCGTGCGCCTGCGCGATCGCACCGGGCTGGAGCATCTCGTCAAGGCGGACGCGGGTTGCCGCAACACGGTCTACAATGCGCGCGCGCAGACGGGCGCGGAATTTTTCAGCGAAATTCGCGATGCGGGCGTGCGGTTTTTCCGCGTCGAATTCGTCGATGAATCGCCGGCGCTCACTTCGGAAATTCTCGGACGTTACCGCGATTTGCTTGCGGGAAAAATCGACGGGAACGCGCTTTGGCGCGGACTGCGGCTCGAATCCAAACTCGGCGTTACGCGCGGCACGCTGAAAGCCCGCGAGCTTCGGCGCTGAGTTGTCGCGGGAACGCGATGCCCAGTTTTTTTCAATTTGTCGCGGCGTCGGGAAACTTTTAGACTGCGCCGATTTAATTTTTATTATGGACACCGTCATCATCACCGGAGCTTCCGGAGAGCCGGCTTTGAGCATCGCTCGGCGCCTCTGCGGACTCGGCATTCGCGTTTATGCGCTCGCGGGAAAAGTTCCCGAAAACGGGCTCGGCGCGGACGAATTTATTTCCGTTCCGTGCGATCTTACGTCGCCGGAATCCGTTGTTTCCGCCGTTAAATCGATTTCCGAAAAGGAAAATCACGTGGTCGGCATCGTGCTCGCCGGGCAGTATATTTCGGACGATGCGTTCGAGGCGATTTCTCCGGAGGAAATTCCGCTCGCGTTCAACGCGCAGGTGGTTTCGCCGCTGTGCGCGGTGCGCGTGGTGTTGCCGTCGCTCGTCGCGTCGCGCGGACACGTCATCGTCGTTTCTCCGGGCGCGGGAACGTCCGCCGGGCGCGCGCTCAATGCCGCTGCAGACGGTGCCGGACGCGCGTTTGCGGGAGCGCTTTTTGCGGAGCTTCGCGACACCGGCGTAAAGACTTGCCACATTCTTCTTCAAAACAACGAGGGCGCGCCCGATCCCGCCGCGCGCTTCACGACTGCGCCGCAGAGCCGCATTCACGCCGACATCGTTGCCGATGCCGTGGAAACCGTTTTCCGGCTTCGCGAAAATAACGCGCTTACGCAGATGATTTTGCGCCCGCAGGCAACGCGCGAAACGCCGCGCATTCCCGTTTCCGCCGAGCCGAAAATTCGTGCGCTTCAAGCCGTGGAACTTCCGCCCGCGAAAAATTTTCCGCCGGAGGAAGAACCGATTCCCACGCCCGCGTATCGCCGTCCGGACTACGCTCCGAAAAAAACGGAATTGCCCGCCGCCGAACGCGATGACAACAACGACGGATTTTCCGATGACTACGTCGATCCCGAGTTGCGTTATCTTTTGAAAAATGAAGCACCGCGAAATCGCGACGGGAACGGCGAGGGCGTTCCCGCAGACGCGCGCGGGAACGAACGCCGCCGCCGCAGACGCAATCGGAAAAACAAAAATCGAAATCGGAATTTCGATGGCGCCATGCGCGTGAAAGCTCCCGAGCTCGGCGAAAAAAATCGTCCTCAAGACAGCGTTCCCGCCGCCGCGCCCGTGCAGACGAACGGCGAGCCGTCGCAGATGCCGCGAGAAAAAACGCCCGCGCCCGTTCCCGCGCCGGCGAACGTTTCGCAAAATTCCTCCTCCGCCGCCGAAGCGGAAACGAAGCCCGAAGCAAAGCGTCCGCGCAAGCCGCGCGCGCCGAAAGCTCCCGCGACCGCGCCGAAAAAAGCACGCGCGAAGAAAAAGGACGTTCCCGAAACTCCGCGCACGGAACCGACCGGCGATTGACCGGCGGGAACGCACCGCGGGAAGGCACTGCGCACAATTTTTTGCAGAGCTTTGTTCTTGTCTTTTTCGCGAAAGCGTCACATCATCTTTCGTCGAAAAACATCGTTAAAAACATTATGAGTAAAAAATTATTTTCAGCCCTTGCCATTGCGTCTTTTGCTGCGCTCGCGTTTGCCGAAGACGCTCCCGAAGCTCCCATTTCCCAAAACGAAAATACATCCACTATGTCAAACAGCACTTCCAAACTCGATTTTATCGAACAGAACGGACAGAAATTCATTCACGTCTCCACAATCGGAACGGTTGATGCGAATCGCCAGTTCATGCAGAACGTGAATCTCGTCAATCAGCAGCGCCAGCAAATCGCGCTCTTGGACGAAGCTCGCAAAATCGTTACCGAGCAGGCGTCGCGCGATGCGCTCACGAAAGAGATCGAAACCGCCGCCAAGAAGCTCGAAGAAAACAACGCCGCGATGGTCAAGGCTTACGGCTATTCCCTCACCGGCAAATACATTCACGCGATCGTCAAAACTCGCATCTTCATCAAGCTCACCGAAGAAGAATACAAGAAAGCGAAAGACGATCCGGAAACGAAGCCGGAAGATCTTCTCGTCAAGGGAAACGACAAATTCCGCCTCAAGCGCAGCGCAATCAGCTCGTTCAGATGAAAGAAGCTGAAAAAACCGCTACGGACGAACAGAAGGCGAAGCTCGAAGAAGAAATCAAGAAAGCGGAGGAAACGCTCCTCAAGAATAATGAGGAAATGACGAAGCGCTACGGCTTCTCGCTCGCGCGCGACTATCTGATGGAAGTCGAAAAGTCCAAGCTCTACACGCTCGTCGACGAAGAGCAGTTCCTCAAAGCGGAAAAGCTCGCCGAAGACGCGGCTCTCTCCGAGGACGCCAAGAAAGTCGTCGAAGAATCGAAGAACTAAAATAATTTCTCCTTTCGTGTTTTTGGGGTTAGCGTTCCCGCGGAAATTTTCTGCGGGAACGCTTTTTTTTTCGCGGGAACGCGAAAAACAATAGATAGCGAATGGTGAATAGTGAAAAAACTGGGGGCTGGTTGACTGGAGAACTGGTCTACTGGTGAAATCTGTTTTTGCCTACGGCAAAAATTTAAGGAAACTTCTCTCCCGCGGAGCGCCGAATCAACTTGTTTTCGGCGGGAACGTTCGTTAAACTCACGGCGTTTTTTAATTCGAAAAGCTTATGTCCAAATCCACCTCCATCTATAATAAATACCTGTTGTTTATTGCAGGTCTCGGCGGTCTTCTTTACGGGATCGACGTCGGTGTTATCGCCGGTGCGCTTCCGTATTTGCAGGCGACGACGAACTACACGCCCGGTCAGCTCTCCACGGTGGTCGCGGCGGTGCTGCTCGGCTCGGTGCTTTCCTCGCTGTTTGCGGGAGCGCTTTCCGATTTGTTCGGGCGCAAGAAAATCATGATTTTGGCGGGCGTGTGCTTCGTGCTTTCGGTGCCCGTCATCTGCATTCCCGAAGGGTTTTACTGGTTGGTCGCGGGGCGCATTTTGCAAGGCGCGGCGGCGGGTCTGATCGGTGTTGTCGTTCCGCTTTATCTTGCGGAATGTCTCACGGCGGACAAGCGCGGCTTCGGCACGGGCATGTTCCAGTTTATGCTCACGGTCGGGCTCGTGTTTGCGGCGGCGGTCGGGCTTTATTTCGCGGGGCAGGTCGAAGCGGTCTCCAACGCGGACTACGCGACGGTGGCTGAACGCGCGGCGGCGATTCTCAATGAAAAGAATTTTGCGTGGCGCGCGATTTTCTGGGCTTGCGCCGTTCCCGGCGTGATTTTCTCCGTCGGTGCGCTGTTTATTTCCGAATCCGCCCGCTGGCTCTTCGGCAAAAACCGCAAGGACGCGGCGCTGAAAGCGCTTGAACGTTCCCGCGGCGCGGAACAGGCGAAAATCGAATTCGCCGAAATGGGTGCCGTTTCCGAAGAAAGCACGGACGTTTCCGCGAAGTCGAAAGACGCTCCGAAAGATTCTCTTTTCCAGAAAAAATACATCGTTCCGTTCGTGCTCGCGGTCGTCATTCTCGCGTGTAATCAAGCGACGGGGATTAACTCCGTGCTCGCTTACATCGTCGATGTGTTGAAACAGGCGGGGCTCGACGGACACGTTGCGAATCAAGGCGACCTCACGATCAAAATTTTGAACATGGTGATGACGGTTGTCGCCATGGTGCTCGTGGACCGCAAGGGACGCAAATTCCTGCTCACGCTCGGAACGTCCGGAATCATCATCGGGCTTCTCGGCGTTGCCGCGCTTTTCCTCAAATCCGAGCGCGACATGCAAGACTTCACCGATCGTCTCAACCCGAATGCGTTCAACGCAGAACGCACGGAAGTCGTCGTCGATGAAAAAACCGGACTTCAGCAGCAGGACGAAAACGGTGCGCCGATGATGCACACCGTGAAATACGCATATTTCTCCGAAATCACGCCGGCGGAAACGCAGACGTTGCTGAAAGAAAAAATGCCGGAGCTTTTTGAAAACTCGGCATTCGTTCCCGTGCAGGTGAAATTCGTCTACACGATCAACGGCGACATGAACGTTAAGACGCTCGTCGTCCGCGAAAACACGCCGTCGAACGAACGCGAAATCAAAATCGCCGACAAGGACGCAGACGGCAATGTCAACGAAGTCGCGGTCAAGTCGCTCGAAATCGGGCCGCTCCCGAGCGAAACGAACGGCTGGCTCGTCACGGCATTTTTCGCGATCTTTATCGCGGCGTATGCGGTCGGGCCGGGCGTGTGCGTGTGGCTTGCGCTCTCCGAGCTGATGCCGAATCGCATTCGCGCGATGGGCATGTCGATTGCGCTTCTGATCAATCAGGGCGTGTCCACGGTCATCGCGGGAACGTTCCTGCCGGTCGTGGGCAACTTCGGGTATTCGACGATCTTTTTCTTCTGCGCGGGCTGCACGGTGATTTACTGGATTACCGCCGTGTTCTTCCTGCCGGAAACGAAAGGGCGCACGCTCGAAGAAATCGAAGCGCACTTCGAAGGCAAAAAGAAGCTCTGATTCGATTCGGGCTTCTTCCAAA
>CAVEBA010000068.1:0-628 GCA_963613695.1 Sphaerochaetaceae bacterium | reverse complement strand
AAAAAAGCGTTCCCGCGCGGGAACGCTTTTTTTTGTGCGCTTGCGGAGACGTTTTTTTAGCGCGGCACGGGAACGAACGCGCTGTAGATTTTGTAGGCGAAAGGAAATACGACATCGCGAAGATTGTCTTCCAACGTCGTTTCCGCATTTTCGCCGAAAACAAAAATCTCGCCCGCGTCGTGCGAAATTTTCGCCCACGCTTTGCACGCCGCATCGACGAAAATTTCCGGATTGTTGTCGATTTTTTCGAGATCTTTTTTCCTGGAGTAAACGGGAAGTTGCTTGAAAAAAAGCGGCGGCGTCGAAACCGTTTTCGCGAAAAATTCGACGAGATCGTGAATCGACATTTTCGCGCGCGGGAACGTCTCGCACGTAATCGTCGCCGGCAATTTTTCTTTCGGCAGAAAATATTCGACGCAGAAGCGTTCCCGCGGGAACGCCTCGGTGAGCACGGCGGCGGCGACGAACGTTTCGACGGCAACGCGCCAGTCAAAATTGTTTTTGCCGACGAGCGGCAGAAAAAGCGCTCCGCTTTCGTCGCGGCGCAGATTCGCGAAATCGGTTTGCAGGCGAAGCGTCGTTCCCGCGTTCTCGCCGCATTTGACGGGGAGCGCGGCGGGAGCTTCGC
>CAVEBA010000067.1:0-9429 GCA_963613695.1 Sphaerochaetaceae bacterium | reverse complement strand
GCGATGGACAACACCCGAGAGCGACGAAAGATTGCGGGCTATGCGCTTTTACGAAAAATCGGCGAGGGCGGCTTCGGCAGTGTTTATCTTGCGCGGCGGGAGGGCGCGGAGGGCTTTTTTGCGCTGAAAATTATCGAAAGCGGGAGCGCCGAGCGGGAACTCCGCGCCATCGAAAAATACGCGACCTTGCCCGATCGCACGAATCTTGTCGAAATTCTCGATTACGGAATTGCCGACGATGCGGCGTTTTTCGTAATGCCGCTTGCGGACGCGCTCGAAACTCCGCACGCGTTCCCGCCGACGGATTTTCGCTGGCAGGAAAAATCGCTTTGGAATCTCTGCGAACAGCGGCGGGAACGCGTGCACGAGCCGTGGTTTTCCCGCGAAGAAATCGAGGAAATCATCGCGCCGGTGTTTGACGCCGCAATTGCGCTCGGCGACTGCGGTTTGCTCCACCGCGACATCAAGCCGGCGAACGTGCTTTTTTTCGGCGGGAACGCAAAGCTCGCCGATTTCAGTCTGCTCGAGCGCGATCGGCGTTCGCTGAGCCGTCTCGGAACGCCGCTTTTCGCCGCGCCGGCGTGGTTTCTCAACAGCGGCGGCAATCCCGATGCCTACGGGCTGGCGGCAACGCTTTACACGCTCGCGACCGGGAATTTGCCCGATGCGATCGGGCGCGCCGCGTTTCTTTTTCCCGAGGGCGCAGAGGAAAATTTTTCGGAAGAAGCGCGGGAACACCGTCTGCACCTGCATCGTTGTATTTTGCGCGCGATTGCGGAAAATCCGGCGGATCGCTTCGTCTCGCTCGCCGATTTCAAAGCCGCCGTGCTTTCGGACGATTTCGAGCGTTCCCGCACGTTTAGGACGACCGAGGAAAAAGCCGCGCAGCGGAAAATTTTCCGCAAAGGCGTGTCCGCAAGCGGAATCGCTGCCTTTGCGGGAGCGGCAATCGCCGCGGCGGGCGTGTTGGCTTACATGCGCGCGGCGTTCGGCGTTCCCGCGATGCCCGAGGTCGAAGATGCGCTTTTTGAAAAAATCGCCGCCGACGGATTTTGCGACGAGGCGAGCGGGCTCTACATCGACAGTCGCGAAGCGTGGACGGAAAAGCGCCGGGCGCAAATCAAACTTTTTCGGGGAACCGTGGACGAACAGCGTTCCCTCGCCGCGATGACGGAAGAAGAAATCGCCACGGAAGAAAAAACCGAAATGTGGATTCGTCGCGACGTCGAAACCGCGCGGGAAGCGCTCCCGTCGAATCTGGCATACCTCAAACGCATGGAATCCGAGCTCACCGACGATTCCGCCTACCGCGCCTACGTCGCAAGAAAACTCGCCGAGGGAAAAGAAATTGCCGAAACGCCGTGATTTTTTTCCCGCGAGCGCGAATGTCTTTTTCAAATGGAATTTCCGCAAACACCGAAAACCGTCCTTGAAAAACTGATTTCGCCCGAGAAAAACGCGGCGTGGAACGGTGCGTGGCGCGATTTTTTCGACATTTATCACGCGACGATCAAAGTGATGGTGTGCAACTCGTTCTACAAACGCGGATTTTACGGCGTTCCCGCAAATACGACGGACGACGTAATCGCCGATGTCGTGATTTCGCTCAACGAAATTTTCAAGGCACATCGCTACGATGCCGCAAAATCGCGTTTCCGCAGTTTTCTAAAAACGGTGTGCGACCGCAGAGTTGTCGATTTTTTGAGAAAAAACGGGAACGAGCCCGCGACGGAATCGCTTAACGACGGCGGCGGGAACGTGATCGCTCGCGCGGAAAGCGCGGTGGCGGCAAGCGCTCCGAGCGAGCCCGAAATGCTCGAAGCGGAGGAACAACGCGCGTTTCGCCGAGCGATTTTGCTCGATGCCTACACGTGCATTCGCAGCGAATTTGCGCCGAATACCTGCATCGCTTTTGAAATGGTGAAACTCGAGGGAATGCCGGTCGAAAGCGTTGTGAGTAAGCTCGGCGTTTCGCCGAACAACATCAACAACGCAGTGTATCGCATCACGAAACGCTTGCGCGAGATGCTTTCCGGCAACGAAAATTTCAAGGAGCTGATGTCATGAACAACGAAAAGAAAGAGAAACAAAAAGAAATTCGGGAAGAATCGACGCCGACGGGAACGCCGCGGGAACACGAAGCGGCGGAAAACATGATTTCCGAATTGAAATCCGCTTACGAATCCGCCGCGCGCATGCGCGAAAGCCCGGCACACCGAAAAATCGTCCTCGAAATCACCCGCGCGCTACGGGAAGAAAAATTTAAAGGTTAAAGAAAGTTATCCGTTAATACCTTCCGCGAAGTGCCGATTCAACTTTTCAACACCTCAACTTTTTTCGCGTTCCCGCGCGTTCCCGCGCTTATTGCTTTGCTTTTTTTTGAAAAGAGCGGGAGAATGCACGCACTATGATTCTCGCCCCGATTAAAGATTCCGCGCGCTACGAAGCGCTCAACCCGCATTTCAAAAAGCTCTTCGACTATGTGAAGACGCACGATCTTTCTGCCGTTCCCGCGGGAAAAATCGTCATCGACGGCGATGACGCGTTTATCAACGTCGTCGATCATCCCGGGAAAACGCTCGAGACGGCGAAGCTTGAGAGCCATCAAAAATATCTCGACGTTCACGTGCCGCTTTCCGCGCCGGAGACGCTCGGTTGGACGCCGCGCGGAGAAATTCCGGAAACGCCCTACGATGCGGACGGCGACTGCCAGGTTTATCCCGGCAAGGCGAAAGTCTACACCACGATTCAGCCCGGCGAATTCGTCGTTTATTGGCCGGAGGACATTCACGCTCCCGCGATTTCCGATCGCCCGTTTCGCAAGCTCATTATGAAAGCGCGTTGCGCCTAAACGCGTTCCCGCGGGAACGTCGCGTTTTTCTTTTTTTTTCAAAAACAAATCGTATCAAAAAAATCATGGCAAAAAAACTCCAAGGACTTATCGCCGCCCCGCACACGCCGTTTAATGCTGACGGGAGCGTCAATCTCGAAATGATTCCGAAGCAGATTGATCTGCTCGTAAAGCAGGGCGTTGTCGGCGCCTACATTTGCGGCACGACCGGTGAAGGCATCTGCTGCTCCGTCGCCGAGCGCAAGGCTGTAATGAAAGCGTGGGCGGATTACGGGAAAGGAAAACTTTTCATCATCGCCCACGTCGGCGCGCTTTCCGTTGTCGATGCGCGGGAGCTCGCCGCCTGTGCGCAGGAGCTCGGGCTTGACGCCACGTCCATCGTGCCGCCGAACTTTTTCAAACCCGGCTCCATCGACGGGCTTATCGACTACATCAATTCCGTGCTCGTTGCCGCGCCCAAACTGCCGTTCTACTACTATCACACGAGCATGTCCGGCGTGACGTTTGACATGGAGCAGTTTTTGCTCAAGGCGGACGGAAAAATCCCGCAACTCGCCGGCATCAAGTTCAATTATCCGGATCTCTACATGTTCCAGCGTTGCAAACGCGCCTGCGGCGGGAAATACGATATCACATGGGGAATCGACGAATGGTTCGCGGGAGCGCTCGCTTGCGGCGCAGAATCCGCCAT
This sequence comes from Sphaerochaetaceae bacterium, assembly GCA_963613695.1. GTDB lineage: Bacteria > Verrucomicrobiota > Verrucomicrobiia > Opitutales > UBA953 > Spyradosoma. Next base: position 5,887 of record CAVEBA010000067.1, on the reverse strand, counting down.
CGGTTCCACCTACAATTATTCGGCGCCGCTTTACTACAAGATTTGGGACGCTTTCAAAAAAGGCGATCAAGGCGCGGTCGCGGCGGGAATGGCGAAAGTTTGCGAAATCGTGGACATTCTCGTCCAATACGGCGGTGTTTCCGGCGGTAAGGCGATGATGGCTTACCACGGGCTCGACATGGGCGGCGTTCGTCCGCCGCTCGGCAATCTTTCCGCCGAAGCCAAAGCGGACTGCGTTAAGCGGCTCGCGAAAATTCTCGGCTGAAAACGCACGCGTTTCTTTCGCAAAAAAAATCCCCGTTCCCGCGCGAGAAGAGAAGGCTGTTATCGCGCAGGCGGGGAGTGTCGTTCCGGCTGGGCAAATGCGGAGCGCCTTGCGGGAACGCGAGAGCAAACCTTTTTCACATAAACAATAACACGAAACACTATAAGACATATGAAGAAAAATATCCTCATCAGCACGATTTCGGCTGTCGCCGTTTCCGCATTTCTCGCCGGTTGCGCCGGCAGTAGCGGCATGAACGTCGAAACGCAGAAACCGACACAAACCTACTACGAAGAAGCGCTCAGCTCGAACAACACGGAAACGCATTTCCGCGCTGTCGGCTACGGCAAATCTCCGAATCGCAACACCGCGCGAACCATCGCGAGCAACGCCGCTCGCGCGAATCTCGCGACAAAAATCCGCAACGTCATCGCGGTCGACGAGACCTCGACGGTTACGCGTTCCACGGGTGTTGCGCGCGAAGATGCCGATGTCTTGCAGACCGCCGAAGACGCCGAGTTCTTCAAGCAGACGATTTCTTCGAAAGTCAACGAGCTGCTCAAAGACATGAACGAATACGGCAAGCCCGTTTGGTCGGACGCCGGGAACGGTGAAATCGAATACACGATCGGCGTCGAAATGGCGAAGGCCGACGTTGCCGAAGAAATGATGAAAGCAATCGATTCCAAGGCTCCCTCGACGATGTCCGCCGAAAAGCGCGAAGCGATGAAGGCGAAGATTCAAAAGTCGATCGACGAAGCGAAGTAAACATTGCTCGGCGGGCGGCGCGATAACTCCGCTCGGAGGCGCGCCGTCCGCCGGTCATTTTTTTCGCGAATCGTTTTTTTATTTATTTCCCCATGAAATTTTCGTTGCCTGCATTTTTCGCCGTTCCCGCGCTCGTTGCCGCGTCCGCATTTGCCGTTCCCGCGCTTGCGGGATCGAGCGAAACCGTTCGCGCGAAAGGCGAGTATTTTGTCGAAATCGACGACGAAATTTCCCCGCGCGAGGCGATGGACAAAGCGTTTGAAGCCGCGCGCAAGGACGCGTTGCAACGCGTTGTCGGCACGGACGTGAAATCGTGGGAAACGGCGGTGCTCGATTCCGAAGCGGGCGAGGGTTTTTCGAGTCTCACGTTTCAGACGTCGCGCGGGATTGTTCGCGATTTCGTCGTGAAAAAATCCGGCTGGGTCATCGAACAACTCGGCGGGCGCAATCCCGCGGGAACGCTGCGTTTGTTTTGCGAAGCGGACGTGAGCGTCGAAAAACTCGATGATGCGCCCGATCCGGAATTTGCCTGTTCCGTTGCGGGCGCGCGCGCGGATTATCGCGACGGCGAGCGCGTGAAATTTTCCGTCACGCCGTCGCAGGACGCGTATTTGAATGTTTTTTTGCTGAACGCCCGGCTCGGCGGCGCACGCGTTTTCCCGAATCGCACTTTTCGCAAAAACGCCGTGGAAGCGGGCGAGCCGTTCGCGCTCCCGCCGTTCACGATTATGAAAACGCGCGACGGCATCGCGCGGGAACAGGGCGTGCTGATGTTTGTAATCACGAAGAAAAACGTTCCGTTTTTTGCGCCGCCCTCGGGAATCGTTTCTGCAAACGAAATCAACGCGTGGCTTGCGGACATTCCTGCGGACGCGTGTTTTTTCCGCGTCTTCCCGTTTTCGGTGCACAGCGAGGGCGCGAAGAAAAATTGACGACGAAAAATGACGAACCGAAAAAATAACCGTAAAATTTTCCGGTCGCTGTGCATGATTTTTTGCGCGGCGACAAGCGTTCCCGCGTTTGCGGGCATCGGCGAAAACGTAATCTCGTTTCGCTCCGAAGATACGGGCGCCGTCGGGTTGATGACCGAAGACGGCGAAATCGTCGCTCCCGCAGTGTTCGACGGTGCGGGAAAATTTTCTCACGGAATCTGCGCAATGCGCCTCGGCAATCGCTACGGCTACGTCGGCGCGGAGGGGCTCACGCTTACGGCGATGAATCTGCGCACGGCGCGAGATTTTACGGAAACGCCCGCGGGAACGCCTTATGCGAGCGTGCGTTTTGACGAAGGCTGGAATCTCATCGATGCTCGCGGCGTCGCCGTGTTCCCGAACGCTCGCCCGGCGGAAATCACGGACGCTTACACGCTCGGGCTCGCCGCGTTTTATCTCGATTCGCGCGAGCTCGTTCGCGACGAAGAAACTTCCGGCGAATCTTTTCGCGATTACGCGCAAACGTCCGTGAACAATTACCTTTCGTTTTGGTATCCGAAAAAAGAATACGAAACAACGCAGGATTGGCGCGCGCGCACGACGGACGAAAAACTGTCGCTCAAAGTCGAGGAATTGCGCCGCCTTGCCGCCGCACGTTTCGTCGCCGAACGCGGCGATTCTGCGCCCGTTCCCGCAGATTTCAAAATCGTAAAATACGAAGCGGACGACAGCGCGTTTTTGCTTTCGCATGCAAAATTCGGCGGCGTGATTGTTCCCGTGCCGCGCAAGGAAGCGGCACGCTTTCGCGAAAATTTCCCCGGCGCAAAAATTCTCGCGCCCGAATACGGAATCGGGAAAAACGACCGAATCACCTTGCGCAGTGCGGACTTCGTTATGCCCGACGGCAAGGTTTATCGCGCGGACGCCGATGCCGTGTTCTGCGATGCGAACACCTGCTACGCGGGATTCAAAGTTGAGCTTCCGGGCGGCGCGGAGCCGATCGATATTCCGCCGCGCGTCGTGCTTTCCGATGTCGACCGCGACGTTCCCGCGCTTGCGCCGCAACCGGATCGAGCGCGTTTCGTTTGCATTCTCGCGAACGAAACTTACGAAAAATCCGCGAACGTGCTTTTCGCCGGCGAGGACGGCTACGCATTTGAAAAATACTGCGAAAAAACGCTCGGCGTCCCGCGGGAACGCATCGTGCGCAGCAAGAATAACAGTCTCGGACACATGCGCCGCGCTGTGCGCGATCTCGCCGCGCGCGCCAAGGTTTTCCCCGACGCCGAAATCATTTTCTTCTACGTCGGAAAATCCGTTGCCGACCGCTACGGCAACGAATACCTGTTGCCCACGGATTGTCGCCCGGCGGACGGTGTTCGCGGCGGCTACCGGCTCAAGGATCTTTACGAAGAACTCGGCGCGTTGCGCGCGAAACTCATCACCGTTTTCCTCGATTCGGAAATTTGTTTCACGAGCACGCAAGGCGAGGGAAAGGGCGGCGGCGGCAGAACGCTCATCGAGCTTTCCGATGCCGTTCCCGCCGGAAATTCCGTGGTGTTTCGCTCCGCGCTCGCGGAAGAATCGCCGAGTCGCTTCCCGGAAAATTCGCACGGGCTGTTCACGTATTTTCTTTTGAAAAAAATTAAGGAAACGCGCGGGAACGTCGGCTACGCCGAGCTCGCGGATTATCTTGAAACCCAAGTGAAACGCTCCGCGACGGAACGCTTCGACACGACGCAAACGGCAACGGCGACGCCATCCGAAGAGCTCGGCGATGCGTGGGAAAAAATCACGATACGATAAGGAGGCGACGATGATGAAAAACAAATTTTTCGCCGGACGTTTTGCCGGTGCGCTCGCGGGAACGGCGCTCTGCGCTTTGCTCTGCGCTTGCGCGGGAACGCCCGAAGTCTCGCCCGTTTTTGCGGAAATGCAACGCCGCCCGCTCGATCGCGAACGGCTCGGCGAGCTCGCGCGGGAAAATCCCGATGCGCGCGCGCCCGACGGTTCGTCCTGCCTGCATTACGCGATTGTCTCGGAAGATTTCGTTGCCGCGGAAACGCTTGCGGCAAACGGCGCACGGCTCGGGCGCGAAGAGCTTTACGCGCTTTTTACGCCGTATCGCAACAACAAGATGTCGAAGCGTTTTCGTTTTCTCTCGCCGATTTTCCCCGAAAAAATGGTCGCGCGGGAACGCTTTTACGCCTGCGTCGCGGGCGACACGCTCTCGCGCATCGCGAAAAAAACGCGTTGCACGGCGGAAGCGTTGCGCGAGATGAATCCCGATGTCGATTTTGCAAAACTGAAGCGCGGGCAACGGATTCGTCTTCCCGCGAACTGACGCTCGAAAAAAATCCGAAAATCGTTTTTTCTAAAAAACTTTCACGAGCATCATGCGTTCCCGCGAATGAGTTGTCGCGCGCGCGTTTCTGCGGGAACGCGTTTTCTCTCGCGCGGGAACGCGCTTTGACGCAGAATTGCCGGCAAATGTCCGACCGTTTTATCGAAGAATTTTCCAAGCTCGACCTTAATCGCGTGCCGTCGCCGTGCCATCTTTTGCACCGCGGATTGCTCGAAGAAAATTGCCGCGTGTTGCGCAGCGTCACGGAGCGCACGGGCGCGAAAATTCTGCTCGCGCTCAAAGGTTTTGCGCAGTTCAGCGAGTTCCCGCTCATCTCAAAATATCTCGCGGGAACGACGGCGAGCGGACTGCACGAAGCGTTGCTCGGACACGAATTTTTCCCCGGCGAATGCCACGTTTATTCGCCCGCGTTCCCGCCGCAGGACATGGACGCGCTCGTGAAATTCGTCGATCATATTTCGTTCAACTCTCCGTCGCAGTGGCGGCGTTTTCGCGATGTCGTCGCGGCAAGCGGACGAAAAATTTCCTGCGGCTTGCGCGTCAATCCGCAGTATGCCGAAGTCGAGCACGAGATTTACAATCCCTGCGCGGCGGGATCGCGTCTCGGCACGATTCGCGCGGAAATTCACGACGGCGATCTCGACGGGCTCGAGGGGCTGCACATGCACACGATGTGCGAGCAGGGCGCGGACGTGCTCGCACGCACGATCCCGCATTTCGAAGAAAAATTCGGCGAATTTATTCCGCGCATGAAATGGATAAATTTCGGCGGCGGGCACTGGATCACGCATCCGAGCTACAACGTCGATCTTCTCTGCGAAACGATTCTCGCGTTCCGCAAAAAATGGGGCGAGCATCTTCGGATTTATCTCGAGCCGGGCGAGGCGGTTGCGATTCGCACGGGCGTGCTCGTTTGCACCGTGCTCGACATCGTGAACAACGGAATGCCGATTGCGATTCTCGACACTTCGGCGAGCGCACACATGCCCGACACGCTCGAAATGCCTTACCGCGCGGAAATTCTCGGCGCGGGAACGCCGGGCGAATTCGCGCACACCTACCGGCTCGCGGGCGGCACTTGTCTCGCGGGCGACGTGCTCGGCGATTACTCGTTCCCGCAACCGCTCGTTCCCGGACAACGTCTCGCGCTTCTCGACATGTCGCACTACACGATGGTGAAAAACACGACGTTCAACGGAATTTGCCTGCCCGCAATCGCAAGCTACGATCCCGCGAGCGGTAATTACGAAATCGTCCGCCGCTTCGGCTACGAAGATTACAAACGCAAACTGAGCTGACGCTTTTAACTGGGGGCGGAGACGTCCACGTCTCCGCGTTCATGTTTTTGCCGTAGGCAAAAATGAGTATGTCCAAGCGTCGAAGACGCGTCCCTTTTAGAAACCCCAGACGGAAGTCTGGGGTAGAACCCGGAAGACGAATAAGCCCTGTAAGGGCGACCTTATGTGCGCGTCGAATTTGTTCCGGCGCAGGGGCGCCTCTACGAGGCTTGATATTTTTTTGAGCATTGCCCCGGGCTTCCGCCCGGGGTTTCTACAT
>CAVEBA010000066.1:1739-9642 GCA_963613695.1 Sphaerochaetaceae bacterium | reverse complement strand
CTTATCGCGCCGTTGGCGCTTTTCACGCCCGCTTCGCGGACGGTTTAACTGATAGCTGATAACTGATAGCTGATAACTTGGTTCTCCATTTTTAGGTGAGCGTTATTCACTATTCACTATTAATTATTCACTGAAAACTCCTCTCCCGCGAAGCGGGAATCAACAGGCGCGAAGCGCCGACTCAACTTCTCAACTCCTAAACTTTTTTTAATTTCCTGCGTTGCGGCGCGGCGGCGTGCGTTTTAAGCTCGGGCGCATGGCTTCCATTGAAGATTTGGTGGCGACGGTTGCTCGCCTCCGCGCACCCGGCGGTTGTCCGTGGGATCGGGAACAGACGCATCGTTCGCTTTGCGCGGGCATCGTCGAAGAGGTTGCGGAATTTCTCGAAACCGTCGATCTCAACGAAAAAGCGCACATGTGCGAAGAGCTCGGCGATTTGCTTTTGCAAGTGGTGATGCACGCGCAGATCGCTTCCGAAAACGGCGATTTTAATTTTGATGATGTCGCGCGCGGCGTGAACGAAAAAATGATTCGCCGCCATCCGCATGTTTTCGGGGATCTTTCGCTGAAAGATTCCGCCGCCGTGCTTAAAAAGTGGGACGAAATCAAGGCGACCGAAAAAAACAACAGCACGAAACCGAAAAACGATTCGCCGTTCAAGGACGTTCCCGCGACGCTTTCCGCGCTTTTTTGTGCGCGGGAAATTTGGAAAGCCGTGACGAAAAAAAATCTGAATCCGGGCGCGACTGTCGACCGCGCGAAAATCGACGCGCTCGCGGGAACGCTTACCGAAGAATCTGCGGGAACGGCGCTTTTTGAAATTGTCGCAGCGTGTCGGCAGGCGGGAATTGATCCGGAAAGCGCGTTGCGCCGCAAGTCGCTCGCCGTGCGGCAGGAATGTCTGAAAAACCTTTGAACGCGGAAGAAAAATTCGAAATTTCTCTCGGGAACGCCGGCGCGGTCGAAGTCGCGATCGAGCGTTCCCGTCGCATTCGGCGCATGACGTTGCGCGTGCTCGCGGGCGGGCGTGCGGCGGTTGTCGTTCCCGAAAAAATGCGCGGGGACGTTTTTGCGAAAGCGAAAAATTTTGCGGAGGAAAACGCGCTTTGGCTTCGGCGCGCGTTGGAAAGAGCGAAGCGCGCGGACGTTCCCGCGCGGCGAACGCTGAGCGAATTTTTGCGGGAACGCCCGACGCTTTCCGCGTTCGGAAAAAGTTTTGCGTTGGAATTCGGCGCGGCATCGCTCGAACCGTTTTTTGTTTTTCGCGAAAGCTCGCCGCTTGCCGTGTTTTGCTTGCGCGCCGGACGCGAGGACGCCGATGCGGAAACGCTTTTGCGCAAATTCGCGCAAACGACGCTCCCGCCGCGCGCGCGGGAACTCGCGGAACGTTGCGGCGTGAGCATCGGGAAAATTTCCGTGCGTGCGCAGCGTTCCCGCTGGGGTTCGTGCACGGCGTCGGGCGATCTTTCGCTGAATTTTCGGTTGGTTTTGCTCCCGCCGGAGCTGCAGGATCACGTGATTTTTCACGAGCTTGCGCACCGCGTTCACATGGATCACTCCGGCGAATTTTGGGATTTGCTCAACGCGTGGGATCCCGGCGCGGGAACGCACGATATCGCGCTCACGCGCACGTGGTCGCCGCTCATTTTCTCAATAGAGAACCGGATTTCTTCCTAATTCCTAATTCTTAATTCCTAATTCTTAATCCATTTCCATGTTATCTTGACAGGACGGCGCGAAAAGTTTTGCATTGGCGGCGTCCGAAGCAACAGCTTCTCCTTCCCGTCAAACCCAAGTGGATACAATATGACCATCGGCCTTACGGGCGGAATCGGTTGCGGGAAGTCCTCCGTTCTCCCCGCCTTTGAAAAACTCGGTTTCGCCGTCATCGACACGGACAAAATCGCTTCCGAAATTCATTCCGACCCGGATTTCCGCCGCTTTGCGCGGGAACGCTTCGGCGATGCCGTGTTTGATTCTGCGGGAACGCTTCGAAAGGACGCGCTCGCGAAAATCGTTTTTTCCGATGCCGCCGCGCTCGCGGATTTGGAAGCGTTCATGCACCCGCGCATTCGCGCCGAATGGAAATCGCGCGTTGCCGCCGCGTGCGCCGCTTCGCGAAACGTCGTCGTCGAAGTGCCGTTGCTTTTCGAAAAAAACTATGACGGCGATTTTGACGCGACGGTTTGCCTTGCCGCGTCGGAGTCCGTGCAGCTCGCGCGTCTCGAAAAACGCGGTTTGCCGCGGGAACGTGCGCGGGAACGCATCGCGAAGCAAATGCCTTTGGCGGAAAAAATCCGTCGCGCGAATTTTGTCATTTTCAACGACGGTTCCCGCGAATTTCTCGCTGCGCAAGCGCGGGAAATCGCCACGGCGCTTGCCGCCTGAAACTCAATTTTTTTAGAAACACAAACACAGAAAAAAATGGATCAAGAAAATCCTGAAATTCCTCAAGAAGAAAATCCTTTGAACGCGCCCGTCGCGGACGCGGAATTCGCCGTTCCCGCAGCGCCGAAGCGCCGCGGACGTCCGCCCAAAAATCCCGATGCCGTTTCCGCCGCGCCGAAGCGCCCGCGCGGACGCCCGCGGAAAAGCGCGGACGCCGCCGAAGAGGGCGATGCGCCCGCCGAAGCGCCGAGTGCGCCGGAAAGCGTTCCCGCGCCGGAATTTGTCGCGCCCGTTGCATCGGTGCCCGCCGAAGTCGTTCCCGTTCCCGCGGAAACGGTTCCGTCTGCGCCGCGTTCGGTGTTTTCTTTTGATCCGGAGGAAGAAGAATCCGCGCCCGTAGCGAAAGCGGAACCGGAAGTCGTTTCTTCCGTCGCGCCGGAAAGCGTTCCCGCAGACGTTCCCGCCGCTCCGGCGGAAGTTTCTGCGCCGTCTGCCGCCGCGGAAACACCTGCGCCCGGCGTTCCCGCGAAACCGTGGGAAAAGAAGCCGTGGAAGCAAAAACCGTGGGAACAGAAACCGTGGGAGCGCCAGCAGGCTCCGGCGGCGGCGCCGAACGCGGGAGCGGATTCATCCGCGAAGCCGTGGGAAAAGAAAAATCGTCCGCCGTTCCCGCCGAAACCGGCGAAATTCGGCGGCGGAAAATTTAATCCGCAGGGCAAATTTGAAAAATTTCGCAACGACAAGGTCGCGCCCAAGCGTGGCTGGGGCGAGCTCGCGAACACGGATTCCGCCGAGGAAGCATCGCTCACGCTCGGCGCGGTTTTCGATTACAATTTGCTGAACGACGACGGCTACTTGGACGCGCTTTCGCGCCTTGCGCGGCACGTTGCCAAGCGCGCGGACGGCGCAAGTCCGTTTGTCGCGCCCGCGCCGGCTCCCGTTCCCGCAAATCCCGTTCCCGCGACGTCCGAGGAAAACAACGGCGGCGCGGAAAGCGTTCCCGCAACGCCGGCGACGCCCGGCGTGCCGAGCATCGAGCTCGTCGAAGATTTGCCGGCGGCGCCGATTGATTTTAACGAAGTTTACGAATCGTCGATGGCGACGCTGATTGCCGCGGCGAAATCGTTCGGCGTTCCGGTTTTTCGCAATCCCGTGCGCCGTCCGCTCGTGAAGAAAATTTTGCGTGCGGCGTTTGGAGAGGGGCGTCCGATTTCGATTAAAGGCACGCTCGAATTGCTTGCCGACGGGAACGGGCTTTTGCTCTACGGTTGCGATGCGTATCGCGTGAAAGAGCTGAGCGCGTTTGTGCCGCAGTCGCTCATCAAAAAATACGGGCTGCAACGCGGGCACGACGTGGAAGCGATTGCGTTCCCGCCGATGAAAGGCGAGACGGCGCCGATCGTCGTGCATATTTCTTCCATTTTCGGCGCCGATCCCGCGAGCGTGAAAGACCTCACGCCGTTCACGGAACTCACGCCGTATTATCCGACCGAGCGCATCATTCTCGAAACGGACGATGCCGCCGCGTGGAATAATCTTTCGATGCGTTGCGTGGATTTGCTTTGCCCGATCGGGCTGGGACAGCGCGGGCTCATCGTCGCGCCGCCGCGCACGGGGAAAACCGTGCTCATGCAATCGATCGCCAATTCCATCGCAAGAAACAAACCGAACGCGCATTTGATTGTTCTGCTCGTGGACGAACGTCCGGAAGAAGTTACGGATTTTCGCCGCAAAACAACGCACGGCGAAGTCGTCGCTTCCACGTTTGACGAAAGCGCGGAAAATCACGTTCACGTCGCGGAAATGGTCATCGAACGTGCGCGCCGCATGGTCGAGCTCGGGAAAGACGTCGTGATTCTTCTCGATTCGATTACGCGTCTTGCGCGCGCCTACAATACGCTGATGCCCAACGGCGGAAAAATTCTTTCCGGCGGCGTCGAGGCGGGAGCGCTTTCCAAGCCGAAGCGTTTCTTCGGTTCCGCGCGAAACATCGAGGGCGGCGGTTCGCTCACGATTCTCGGCACGGCGCTGATCGATACCGGCTCGAAGATGGACGAAGTCATTTTCGAAGAATTCAAGGGCACGGGCAACATGGAGCTCGATCTCGACCGCGATCTCGCGAACAAACGCATTTACCCGGCTATCAATTTCGAACGCTCGGGAACGCGCAAGGAAGAGCTGCTTTACCACCCGCAGGAAATGCAGTGCGTTTATTCCATGCGCCGCGCGATGAAAGGCGTGCCCTCAATCGAAGCCATGGAAATGCTCATTTCCCGCATGAAGAAAACCAAGACCAACGCGGAATTCCTCATGACGCTCGCCTCGCGATAACGCGGCTCGCCGCGCGCGCGGGAACGAAAAAAAACACGTTCCCGCGCACTCGCGAAAGAAACAAAAAAGCGTTCCCGTGCGGGAACGCTTTTTTTGCGCGGAGTGAAAAGGCGAATTACTCGGCGCCCTGACCTTTAAGAACGGTCGGCTTGTTGCCGGTGCCGCCGGAGTTCGCGCCGATCGCGTCCATGTAGCTCGACGTCATCGACTTTCCGTCGTAGGAAGAAAGCTGATCTTCTTCCGCGAGAATGTTTCCGTTGGAGTAGGATTTGATGTGTCCGTCCGCGAACGCCATGATGCCGTATTTTCCGAAGGGCGATTTCTCGTCCCATTCGCCGGAAGTGCTGAGCCCGCGAAGCCACGCGATCGGATAGCCGACTTCGTCTTTCGGCGTGCGCTTGGCGTTGGCGACAACGTCCCACGAAACCGGGTTGCCGGAAAGTTGGTTCGTGCCGTCGTCGATTTCGGAAAGCACGTGCACGGGAACGGTCGTGTAGCCGTCCACGTCGGAACCTACGACCCACGCGTCGCCGTTGGTGAGACCGGCGTAGCGGGCGAGAACTTCGGCAAATTTCGCGACGTCATTCGCCTGATATTTTTTCGCGTCGGAACCTTTGTTCGTGATGATTTTGCCGTTCTGCCGCAGCGAAACGACCGCCTGCGCGATGCTGCGCAAATCGCTTTGCGCGCCCATTTGACGGGCTTTGTTCATTGCCATCGGGATCCCGGCGGACGCGAGCCCGGCGAGAATGCCGATAATCGCGATGACGGTGAGCAACTCGATGAGCGTGAAGCCTTTGCGTTGTTTTTTAAGGAATTTTTTCATTGGGGAACCTTGTGGAGTATTCGTGTTAAAAACTGGCGTAATGCTAATCCGAACGGGCGATTTTGCAAACCGAAAATGCGCGGGCGCCGCGTTCCCGCAAAACCAAGGCTCCGGCGGAAACTATGCCCCCGCCGGAGCCCATCTCTACTGACTTTATCTCTAACTTCTCTCTATCTCTATTAACCTCTAACTGACTTAACTAACCAAAACCTGTAAAGAGAGCGTTGCCGAAAACTCTTTTGTTTAAAAAATTTCGGGAACGCCTCGTGCGCGCGGTGCGCGGGTTGTTTTGACTTCTAAAACGCGGAAGTCGCCGCTATTGTTTCGGCAAGATGTCATTTTTCGGAAAAAATCCCGATGCCCGCTTGCGGCGCAACGCGGAAAATCTTCTCCTCGCGGCGGAAAAGGTTCTGCGTTATCGCGGGGACATTTTCGACGAATCCGAGCGGGAACGCTTTGACGCCGCCGTTGCCGCCGTGCGCGAGGCGCTCGCGCAAAAGCCGACGGACGCCGAGAAACTTTCCGCCGCCGCGGGAACGCTCGACGCCGTGCTGCGCGAGCTCGGCGGCACGATTTTTCCGAAACGCACCTTGCCCGAATGGGTGGAGCTACTCGTCGTCGCGGCAATTCTCGCCGGCGGCATCCGCGCGTTTTTCGTCCAGCCGTTCAAAATTCCGACAAATTCGATGTTCCCGACTTACAACGGCATGACCGCCGAGCTCGCCGAGGATTCGCAAGGATTTTTCGGGAAATGGGCGGAACGGATTTTTCGCAGTGCGTCATTTTACGAAATCGTTTCGCCCGCCGACGGCGAAGTGTTTATTCCGTTGCGTTTCGACGCGGGAACGCGCGCGTATTCGCTGCTCCCGCCGATGCGCGAAAACGGCTCCGGCGACATCGTTTCGCCCGGCAAGGAAGTTTACCGGCTCGTCGTCGGAAACTCCGTCGTTCCCGTCGAAGTGCCGCGCGATTTTTCGCTGAACGAAGTTTTGCTCAAAACTTTTTTCCCGGAAGCGGACAAAACGGGCGGGATCGAAGCCGCGCGTTGGCGGGAAGTTTTTCGCACGGGAAAAATTTCGATGCTCCCCGACGGTTCGCCGGTGTTGCGCACGGGAAAATTCGTGCGGCGCGGCGAAAAACTCATCGCATTCAAAATTTTCGGCGGCGACATGGTGCTCGTCGAACGCATTTCCGGACATTTTCGCGAACCGCGCCGCGGCGAGCCGTTCGTGTTTCGGACGCACAACATTCCCGGGCTGAACAACGTCGAGCTTTACTACGTCAAACGCCTTGCGGGAAAGCCCGGCGACATTTTGCGCGTCGCGGACGGAAAATTGCTCGTCAACGGCGTTCCCGCGGATTTCGCCGAAGCAATGCGCCTTAACAACGCTCCCGCGCCCGAGAAAAAATATTACGGCTACCTGCCGACTTGCGGCACTTCGACGCCTTACGGTTGGGAACTCACGAAAGATTTTCGCGTTCCCGCGGGCTACTATTTCGCGCTGGGCGATAATTCCGCAAACAGCTACGATTCGCGCGGGTGGGGCGGCGTTCCCGCAAAAGACGTTGTCGGCTCCGCGCTGTTTATTCTCTACCCGTTTTCCCCGCGCTGGGGACTCGCGGAGTAAGGGACGTTGAGGAGTCGAAAAGGTTTAGGAGGTTAGGAGTCGCGTGCTGGTTTTCCGGTTCCCGTCTTTTTACGGTCAGGCGACGAATGCCGTTTCCGCGACTTGCGGGAGCACGCGGATTTTCTCGAAGACCGCGCGGTTTTTTTGCTCGGCGACTTCGAGGTCGTAAAAAGCCTGCATGTTAATCCAACTCTGCGCGTCCGTTCCGAGCGCGCGCGCGATTCGGAGCGCCGAGTCCGCGGAAACGCTTCTTTTGCATTTGCAGATCCCGCAGAGCACGGCGGGAGAGATGCCGGTAACCTTGGCGAAGCGATACTGCGAGACGCCGAGCTCTTCGAGCGTTTCGCGGAGCAGTTCGCCCGGATGGTAGGGAGCAAATATTTCGTGTTTAGCCATAATGAATTTTCCTTTCGTCTTAGTGATAATCGCAAAGCTCTACGTCGCGCGCGTTGCCGTTTTCAAAACGGAAAACGATTCTCCACTGAGCGTTTACCCGAATTGAAAAGAATCCGCGGCGATTCCCGCGCAACGCTTCAAGATGATTTGACGGCGGATTTTGCAAAAAAGAAAGCGTTTTCGCCATCGCGACAAGAATCAGTTTCTTCCGCGCGCGGTCGAGGATTTCCGGCGGAAGTCGCTTCACGCGTTCCCGCGCAAAAATCCGCGCAGTGTCTTTGTCCGCAAAGCTTTCGATCATAGTTCCAAAAATAGAAACTAATTAACAAAAAGC
>CAVEBA010000066.1:0-1729 GCA_963613695.1 Sphaerochaetaceae bacterium | reverse complement strand
GTTGAGGAGTTGAAAAGGTTTAGGAGGTTAGGAGTCGCGTGCTGATTTTTGCCTTCGGCAAAAAAAGAAAAATCCGTGTTGCTCCGTGTCGATCCGTGGGCTGAATCCTGAATCGTTCCCGTTTTCAACGTTCCTGCGCGGACGCGGAGAGAAAATCCGCGATTGCGGGAACGAGCTCGGCGCCGGCGTCTTCGAGCAAGTAATGTCCGGCGTCTGCGCAGTAGTGCGTTTTTGCGTTCGGGAAGCGCCGCCACCACTCGGCAAAAAATGATTCGTCGAAACAAAAATCGCATCCGCCCCACGCGATGAGCATCGGTTTTTCCGCGAGACGCGGGAGCGCGGTTTCGATATCGGCGAGCGTGCGCCAACTCGGATGTGCGGGCGACATCGGAATGTCGCGCACGAAATTCGCGACCGCCGTGCGGGAACGAAACGTGCGATACGGGAACAAAAATCCGTCGCGCACCGCCGCGGGCAAACGCTTGCGCACCGCCATAAACGTTGCCGGGAACGCGAACGCGTTAAACGCCTTGACGATGAACGGTCCGATTCCGGGAATTTTGCAAAGTGCAATGCGCTTGGGAATATTCGGCGAGCGAAACGCCGCCGTGTTCGTTACGACGAGACGTTCGATTTTTCCCGGCGAGCGCGTTGCAACGCCGAAGCCGATCGCTCCGCCCCAATCGTGCACGCAGAGCGAAAATTTTTCGAGCCCGAGAAATTTCGTCAGCGCTTCGATGTGCGCGATGCGGTCGGCGAGCCGAAAAAATTTCTGTGGCTTGTCCGAAAGCCCCATGCCGAGATGATCCGGCGCGATGCAACGAAACCCGCGCGCCGCAAGCGCCGCGATGAGCTCGCGCCAAAAAAACGCCCACGACGGATTCCCGTGCAGAAGCACGACCGTGCCGCGCTCGCCCGTTCCCGCGTCAACAAAATGCATGCGCCCGTCGGGCGTTTCAAAAGTGCGCGACGGGAACGGAAAAAGCGCGGCGATTTTCGGCGGGAGCGGCGTCATTGCGGGAACGTGCGGCGGCTATTGCACAGAGTTTTTTCTCAAGAAAGATGCGCTCTCGCGAACGCGTGAATTTTACCGACAAGGTTGGAAAGCCCGTTGCGGCGGTTCGGCGAAAGATGCTGATCAATGCCGACGGACGCGAGAAAATTAACATCGTCCGAAAGAATTTCCTCGGGCTTCGCACCGTCAAAATAATCGCGAATCAGCGTCGCAATGCCTTTGGTGATGACGGCGTCGGCGTCCACGTCGATGCGACACACGCCGCCCTCAAAACGACACACGAGCCAAAGCTGCGACGTGCAGCCTTCCACCAAATTCGCGGGAACGCGGTGCTCGGCGGCAAGCGCCGGCGCGGATTTCGCGCGGTCGATGAGATATTGGAAACGCTCCTGCATGTCCTCGAACGGCGCAAGCTCGGCGAGGATTTCGTCGTGTTTTTCTTTCAGACTCATGGAAAAATTCTCTCTTCGGAATAACAAAAAAGCCCGCAAGTTCGAGCGGGCTTTTGTTCGGATGGTCGGGGCGAGAGGATTCGAACCTCCGACCTCTTCGTCCCGAACGAAGCGCGCTAGCCAGACTGCGCTACGCCCCGACAACCGAAAGTCGGAAGAAAAACATTTTCGCCCGCGCCGCGCAAGCGTTTTTTCGCGTTCCCGCGCGGAAAAGTTGATGAGTTGAAAAGGTTGAGAAGTTTAGGAGTGTTGTGAGGTTTTT
>CAVEBA010000065.1:0-9961 GCA_963613695.1 Sphaerochaetaceae bacterium | reverse complement strand
TTTCCTAATTTCTAATTCCTAATTTTTAATTTCTCCTCAACTCCTCAACTTTTTTGCCGTTGGCAAAAAAGTCAGCCGACGTCCACGGGATCGACGTCGAGAATGTCGATTACGTTTTCCGGGAACGGGAACGTGCGGCGCAACTCGGCAAGGCGGGAAGAAACGCGCACGACGTTTTCGCAAAAATACCAGATGTGGAAACGGTAATTGTCCTGAATTTTTTCGGTCGGGCAGGGCGCGGGACCGCGAATTTCGCAAAGCTCGGGCGCGGATTTTTCGAGAAATTCCGCCCAGCGGTCGGCGGTTGTCTCGACGAGTGCGGCATCGTTCCCGCGAAAAAGATGGCGAATGACGTGGCGCAGCGGCGGGTAGCCGAATTCGCGCCGGCGCTCGAGTTCGTCTTCGAGAAAATCGTCGAAATCCGCGCGTTTTGCGAATTGAATCGGCGCGGCGGACGGCGTGAACGTCTGGACGAGCACTTCGCCTTCGAGCTCGCCGCGTCCGGCGCGTCCGGCGACTTGCACGAGAAGCTGAAACGTGCGTTCGGCGGCGCGAAAATCGGGAACGTGCAGGGAAAGGTCGGCGTCGAGAATTCCCGCGAGCGTGACGCGCGGGAAATCCAGCCCTTTGGCGATCATTTGCGTGCCGAGGAGAATATCGATTTCTCCCGCGCGAAAATCGCCGAGAATTTTTCGAAAATCGTTTTTTTTCGCCATCGTATCGGCGTCGAGACGCACGGCGACGGCGTCGGGGAAAAGTTGTCCGAGAATTTCTTCCGCGCGTTGCGTGCCGAATCCGCGCTTGCGAATTTGCGGAGAACCGCAGGCGGGGCAACGCGTCACGGCGGGTTCGACGTGGTCGCAAAGGTGGCAACGCAGAAGCGATTCCGCGCGGTGATACGTGAGCGGCGCCGAGCAATGCGGGCAGGTGATGACGTGCCCGCAGTCCGGGCAAATCATTGCGCGCGAGTAGCCGCGGCGATTGAGAAAAAGAATGCTTTGCTCGCGGCGTTCGAGGCGTTCCCGCAATGCGTCGATGAGCGGGCGGGAAAAAGTCGTTTGCCCGTTTGCGTGAAGAATTTCGCGGCGCATATCGATGATTTTCATCGGCGGGAACGCGCGGTCGTCCACGCGTTTTTCGATGCGGTTGAGCACGTATTTTCCGATTTGCGCGTTGTAAAAACTTTCGAGCGACGGCGTCGCCGAACCGAGCACGCAAACGGCGTCGCAGAGTTTTGCGCGAAACACGGCAACGTCGCGCCCGTGGTAAAACGGCGTTTCCGATTGCTTGAACGACGGCTCGTGCTCTTCGTCCACGACGATGAGACGCAAATTGCGCAACGGCGCGAAAATCGCCGAGCGTGCGCCGACGAGCAGCCGAGCGTTCCCGCGCGCCATTTCCAGCCACGCGTCGTAGCGTTCGCCGGCGGAAAGATTGCTGTGCCAAACGACGATTTGCGTTGCGCAGTCCGCAAGGCGGGAACGCAAACGCTCGACCGTTTGCGGCGTGAGCGCAACTTCGGGAACGAGAAAAATCGCGCTCCCGCCCTCGGCGAGCACGCGGCGAATCGCGCCGATGTAGACTTCAGTTTTGCCCGAGCCGGTAACGCCGTGGAGCAAGTGCGTGCGGAATTTTTTTTCGTCGAGACTTGCAGAAATCGAAGCGAGCGCGGTTTTTTGCTCGGCGTTCAGCTCGGGCGGGAGCGCGGCAACGGCGTTCCCGCGCGCGGAACCTTCGAAATCATCGTCGTAGGCGAGCCGCGATTTCGTGAGAATTTTTTCTTCGGCGATTCCGGCGAGAATCAGCGCGTCCACGACGCCGGCGGAGAAATCCAGCGCGGTGCGCGGCGTTCCCGCGTCCTCCGGAGAAAGTTTTTTCTTTTCCGCAAGAAAATCGTAGAGCGCCGCCTGTTTTTTCGCGCGACGGCGCAGTTTTTCAAGTTCTTCCGGCGAAAGTTCCCGCGCGAGCGCAACGCGTTTTTCGATGACGGGACGCACGCCGCGGCGAATCGTTCCCGGAAGAATCGTTTGCAATACGCTGTTGAACGGCGCAGCGTAGTAAGCGGAAATCCACTCGCAGAGCCGCATCGCGTCCGGCGTGAGCACGGGAGCGTCCCCGCGGACTTCGAGCACGTCGCGGACTTTTTTCGCCCACGCGGCGGCGGGAACGACGCCCGTTTTCCAGACAACGCCGAACGCCACGCGCGCACCGAGCGGCACGCGGACGAGCGAGCCGAGCGCAAGCGTTCCCGCGAGCGCTTCGGGAACGCGGTAAGTGTAGGCGCGGCCGCCGCCGTCAAAGGGCATCACTTCGACAAACGCATCGTTGCCGGGTGCGTGCGTCGGCGAAGTCGGTGCGGAAACTGTTTCCGGAAACCAGTCCATCTCGGGGAAAAATGAAAATCCGCGCTTCGCTCGCTGGCAAATTGAAAAAAATTTTGAGGTGCCGGCGGCGGAAAAAACGTTCCCGCGGCTGTCAAAAAGCTGTGAATAAGCTGTGCGCAAGTTCTCCAAAAATTGCTTTACACGGCGTTTTTCGGCTAAAATACGGGGGTCGCAGGGGAAAAAGTCTTCGCCGAATCTTGGCAAGCACGAAACGAAAAAAACTTATTTACATTTGCGTGTGAACAGCGTGTCCGCAACTTCCCCTTGCAGAAAAACCCGCCGCAACGCAGACTGACGCCCACATTTCGCTTCGGCGGGCTCCCGATTCACGGGAACGCGTTCGGGCACGTTCAAAATTCATGAAAAACACGCTTCAAAGCCTTTATTTATCGCGTTCCCGCGGGATCGTTCCCGCGCGTCGGCGCGGCGTGTTTTCGGAAGTTTTCGCGTCCGAACCCGCTTCAAAAGCCGCTTTCGAGCTTTGTCCTTGCCCTTGTCGCGAAATGTGAATAACCCATCAATCCTCAATTTTTCATGTCCGTTTTAATGATCAACCATCAAGAGATTTGGAATTCCGCGCGGGAAGAACTTCGCCGCAGCGGCTGCATTTCCCTCTCCGAATTCAAGCTTCGTATTGAAAATATTCACATTCGCGAGTCCGAGGACGATGTGCTGACGCTCGTCGCGCCCTCCGTGTTCGACGCTTTTCTGCTTCAGGACAACTACGAAAAGGATATCGAGAAGGCACTTTTCAATGCCGCGGGAACGCAGGTGAAGTTTCGTATCGTCGCGCCCGAATCCGCCGAAATCGCGCCCGCCGCGGGAACGAATTCGGCGTCGGCGCATTTTTCGGCGAGCGTTCCCGTGCCGCCCGCGCCGGTCGTGCGTCCGCCGTCGATTGACAGCCGCTACACGTTGGAAAATTTCGTGGTCAGCCCGCAGAACGAGCTGGCGTTCAACGCCGCAATGAACGTGGCGATGAATCCCAAGGAAACCGAGTATAATCCGATTTTCCTCTACGGACCGACGGGCGTCGGGAAAACGCACCTCATGCACGCGATCGCGAACAAAATTTTCGACGATCGCCGGGCAAAGGGGCTTCCGCCCTACAAAATCGTTTACGTGACCAGCGAAGCGTTCACGAACGATTTTCTCAACACCGTGCTCCGCGAAAAAAATCACTACGAATTCCATCGCCGTTACCGCGAGGCGGACGTGTTGCTCATCGACGACATTCAGTTCTTTTCCGGCAAGGCGCAGACGCAGGAAGCGTTTTTTCACGCGTTTAACGAGCTCATCACGCGCCGCAGCCAGGTGGTTTTGACGAGCGACCGTCCCGCGAACGACATTTCCGGCTTGGAAGATCGCCTTGTTTCCCGCTTCCAGTGCGGACTTTCGGTGGATATTCAGCCGCCGACGCTCGAGACGCGGCTCGCGATTCTTCGCCAAAAAGCGGACGACCGGCATTTCGATTACTCGCGTTATCCGGGCGTGCTCGAATTTGTCGCGGAAAACATTTCGCACAGCGTGCGCGACCTCGAAGGCGCGGTGAACACGCTCACGGCGTATACAAACGTCCGCAAGCCCGCAACGCTCGCGATTTCCACGGTGGAGCAGCTTTTGCAGAGCCTTATCATCAAAAATCACACGAAACGCGTGGACGTCGAAATCATTCAGCATCGCGTTTCCGAATATTACAAGGTGCCCGAGCCAAAAATGAAAATGCGCGACCGCACGGCGGCAATCGCGTTCGCGCGGCAAGTGGCGATGTATCTTTGCTGCGAGCTCACGGACATGAAGCTTGTCGCCGTCGGCGAAGCGTTCGGCGGGCGCGATCACGGCACGGTCATTCACGCGAAAAAAACGATCAAGGATCGCATGGACGTGGACGCCGAAGTCAAGCGCGACGTGGAATTTCTCAAAAAACAAATTTCCGGCTACCGCTCGTAAGGCGGCGCGGGAACGCGGTTTTTTTTCGAGTTTTCCCGACGAATTTCGTCCGCGGCGTTCCCGCGGGGAAAAGTCGTTTTGCACGGGAACGGCGGGAACGCCTCCGCTTTTTTTTGCGGAATCGCGCGTTCCCGCGTTTTTTCTATCGTCAAGACAGCCCGACGGAGTGTAAATTTTGCGCCTTTAATTTTTCAGTAGAATTTGATTACCCGAGAAAATAAATGAAAAGATTCAAAAATTTTGCCGCGGCGTTTGCGGCGGCGGCGATTGCGCCGTTCATTTTTGCGGAAGACGTTCCCGCGCAGGCTCCCGAAAACGTTCCCGCGCCGACGACGTCCGAAAACGTTCCCGTTCCCGCGCCGGCGGCACCCGCCGAGCCGGAGTTGAGCGCGACGCAGAAAAAGCAATTGGAAATTCGGCTTCTCAACGCGCGCAAAGCGCGAATCGATGCGGAAGTCGCGCTCGAAAAAGCTCGCCTTTCGGAAGAGCTTGCGCCTCGCTCCGCCGCTCGCGCTCGTCTCGAAGCCGAAACCGCGTTGCGCAATGCGCGCACGGCGGCGAAATTCACCGATTCCGACATCGCAAAAAGGAAACTTGATTCGACGGCGGCGCGCGACAAGGCAAGCGATGAATTGGCGACGCTCGAACGCGAAAGCCGTTTGCGTTCCCGCGAGCTCGACGTGAAAATCGCTCGTCTCGAGCAGGAAATCGCGCTCGCGCGCTACAATCGCGATCTCGTTCGCGTGAAATCTGCGGAAACGCTTCGCGACATCGTTCCCGCGGCGGATTCGTCCGCGCAGTATCTCAAAAATCCGTTGCTCGAGGACGGACGGCTCGTCATTTCCGACCGCCGAATTTCGCTCAACGGCATCATTATGCCCGAAAACGCCGCCGACGTTTGCGAACGCATTTATTTTTACAACAACCGCAGCACGGAATATCCGATTTTCATCGTGATTGACAGCTCGCCGGGCGGAAGCGTCGCCGCGGGCTACCAGATTTTGAAAGCGATGGAAAGCAGCAAGGCACCCGTTTACGTTGTCGTCAAAACTTACGCGGCGTCGATGGCGGCGGTGATTACGACGCTTGCGGAGCGTTCGTTCTGCTATCCGGGAACGGTCATCATGCAGCATCAGCCGTCATCGGAAGCGCAAGGCAACCTTACGCAGATGCGCGAAACGCTTGACCAGACTACGCAATGGGTGCGCAACATTTGCGATACGCTCGCGAAAAAAATCGGTCTGACTTACGAGGAATACGTCGCGGAAATGTATCGCCACAATTCGCGCGGCGATTGGTCGGAATTCGGCGACGGCGCGAAAAAATGGAAATGGGTAACCGACGTCGTCGAAACGATGGACGAGCCCGGAATCGTTCGCAAAAAAGCGGATTCTCCCGCGGGAACGCCGTCGTTCGGAGAATACCGAATCGACGATCGCGGCAAGCCCTACGTGGAGCTTCCGACGTTGCCGGCGGGCGATTCGTGGATGATTTACGATCCGAATAATCTTTATCGCATCGGCGCGTGAGCGCGTTCCCGCCGAAAAAAAACTTTCAGCAATACGAAAAAAATGAATTTTGAACGAAAATTTTTCACGCCGTCCGCGTTGATTTCCTCGGTGTTCGTGCTCGCGGGTTGCGCTGCGGGAACGCCCGCCGTTTCTGCGGACGAATCCGCCGCCGTTCCCGCGGCGACAAAAACGACGCCCGCCGCTGTTCCCGCGCTCTCGCCGGTTTCCGACCGCGTTCCCGCGGATCTTACGCCCGCCGAAATCAAAGAAGAATTGAAACGTCTCGCGGAAGAAACCGAAAAAATCGCGACCGAAAAAAGTCTCATCGAATCTCGGCTTGCGCTCGCCGTTGCCGAATTTGAACAGCAAAACGCGGCGCTCACGCTTGAAAAAATGCGTCTCGACGCCGACCGCGCCGAAACTTCCGCAAAACTCGCCGAAGAGCTCGCCGGCATCGAGGAAGAACGCTCGGAGCTGGAACGCCGCCTTGCGCTCGAATCCGCTCGCGCCGCCGCCGCGCTTCGCGAAAAACAGCGGAAACTCGCTTCGCTCGAGCTCGAATCCCGCGAGCTTCAGGCGGAAATGACCGCCGGAAGCATGGGCGCTCAATTCGCCGTCGCCGTTTCCGACGTGCAGGAACAGCTCGCGAAAGTCGCTCCCGATGCCGCGCAGTCGCCGTGCTATCTCAAGGAACCGTTCGTGGACGGCACGCTTTACATTTCCGACCGCCGCGTCGCGTTGAACGGGCCGATCACGATGGAGCTCGCGAAAACCGTTTGCGAACGCCTTTATTTTTACGACAACCGCAGTTCGGAATATCCGATTTTCATCGTAATCGACAATTCGCCCGGCGGGAGCGTCGCGGCGGGCTATCAGATTCAGCGAGCGATGCGCAGTTGCAAAGCGCCCGTTTACGTTGTCGTCAAAAATTTTGCGGCGTCGATGGCGGCGGTCATCACGACGCTTGCGGAGCGTTCGTTCTGTTTTTCGAACACGCGAATTCTTCATCATCAGGTGTCGAGCGGTGTGCAGGGCAATTTGACGGTGATGCGCGAGGGCGTTGCCGAGGGTGAGCGTTGGTATGAACGCTTTGCTTCTCCCGTCGCAAAAAAAATGGGGATTTCCCTCGAAGAATTTACGAAGCAAATGTATGCGCACAATTCCGACGGCGATTGGCTGGAAACGGGAACGCGCGCCGCAGAGCTGAAATGGGTGGACAACGTTGTTTCCCGCATCGAAGAAACGAGCGTCATTTCCGTTGCCGATTCTTCCGATCCCGCGAAACGCTCCGCAAATCCGCGCGGGCTCGTCGAACGCACGGACGCGCAGGGCCGCCGTTTCGTCGAGCTTCCCGTGCTCGAAAATCCTTTCGATTTTTGGGCGATTTACGATAAAAACAATTACTATCGCACGCGCTGAGCTTCATTTTTTCCGCCGTCGGCGTTCCCGCGCGGACGCCCGGCGGACATTTTTTTTGAAAGACAAATAAAGAACTATGGAATTTTCGCAGTTAGGATTGCCGGAAAATCTTCTCTCGACCATCGAAAAAATCGGCTACAAAACGCCGACTCCGATTCAGGAAAAAGCCGTTCCCGTGGCACTTGAAGGGCGCGATATCATCGGCGCCGCGCAGACGGGAACGGGAAAAACCGCCGCTTACGCGCTCCCGACGCTCGCGCGTCTCGGAACGCCGCAGGGCAAACCGCGTTGCCTTGTGCTCGTGCCGACGCGCGAGCTCGCCATGCAGGTGGACGAAGCGTTTCGCACGTTCAGCGAAAATACATCGGACAAAATCGCGTTGCTTTACGGCGGCGTGCGCTACGACCAGCAGGTGAAAGCGCTTCGCGAGGGCGCGGAAATCGTCGTCGCGACGCCGGGGCGGCTGATCGACTTGCATCGTCAGCGTTTTCTCGATCTTTCCGCAATCGAAGTGCTCGTGCTCGACGAAGTGGATCGCATGCTCGACATGGGCTTCATCGAGGACGTTTCCGACATTATCCGCATGTGCCCGAAAGAGCGGCAAACCTTGCTTTTTTCCGCCACGGTGAACAAAACCATTCGCGAAATCGCCGACTGGGCGTTGCGCGATCCCGTCGAAATCGACGTGCGCACGGGAGCGATTACCGCCGACACGATTTCGCACGCGCTTTATCCCGTTGCGGGTTATCAGAAATACGATTTGCTGCTCGCGTTGCTCGAACACACGAAATATCGCAGCGTGATCGTTTTCACGCGCACGAAACGCGATGCCGACCGCATCACGGAATGGCTCGAGGCAAACAATATCGCCGTTGCCACCATGCACGCCGATCGCACGCAGAAAGAACGCATCGAAGCGCTGAGCGGTTTTAAGACCGGAAAATACAGCGTGCTCGTCGCCACGGACATCGCTTCGCGCGGGCTCGATATTTCCGGCGTTTCGCACGTCATCAATTACAACGTTCCCGAACATCCGGAAGACTACGTGCACCGCATCGGGCGCACCGGTCGCGCGGGCGACGAGGGCGAAGCGTTCACGCTGTTTTCTCCGGACGAATTGCTCCAACTTCAAGCAATCGAGCGACTCATCGGAAAACCCATCGAACGCAAAAAACTCGAGGGCTTCAACTATCGCACGGAGCCGCTCATGCTCATGCCGGGAAGCGCGGGAACGGCGCGTTCGCGTCGCCGCAACCGTTGAGCGCGGGAACGCGTTTCACGCTTTTTTCATGAAAATTTTCGCATTCGAGAGTTCGTGCGACGAGTCCGCGCTCGCCGTTTTCGATTCCGAAAAAGGCGTGATTTCGGAGCTCGTGAACACGCAAATCGCGTTGCACGGGCAATTCGGCGGCGTCGTTCCCGACCTCGCATCGCGGGAACACCTCGCGAATTTTCCCGCGCTTTTGCGGGAAATTTTCTCCGTCACGAAGCCGGAGGAAATCGACGCGATTGCCGTAACGCGCGGTCCCGGGCTCGCGGGTTGCCTTGCGCTCGGCATCGCCTACGCGCGCGCCGTTGCCGCCGTGTGGCGCAAACCGTTGCTCGCCGTCAATCACTTGCGCGGACATCTTTTTTCGCCGTTCATTCCCGTGCATGAGGAATCGCCGGCGGATTTCGCGCGTCGCCGCGCAACGCTGTTCCCGCACCTCGGACTGGTCGTTTCCGGCGGGAACACGCTGCTCGTTTCCGTGGACGCGGATTGCCGCGCGGAAATTCTCGCACGCACCGTGGACGACGCGGCGGGCGAGGCGTTCGACAAAGGCGCAAAGCTCCTCGGAATGCCGTATCCCGGCGGCGCGCTCATCGAGAAAAACGCTCGCCTTGCGCGTTCCCGCGGCACATTCGCGTTCCCGCGCGGGGAAAATTTGAAAAAGGGCGACCGCTTCAGTTTTTCCGGGCTCAAAACAAGTCTGCGCTATCGGCTCGAGAAAATGTCCGACGAAGACCTCGCCGCCGCGCTTCCGGAAATTTGCGCGGATTATCAGGACGCAATCGTCGCACAACTCGCCGGAAAAGTCGCAAGCGTGCTGCGGGAACGCCGTTTCGCAAGTCTCGGAATTTCCGGCGGCGTTTCCAACAACGGCGCACTGCGCGCGGCATTCGCCGAAATCGCGTCCGCACAACGCCTTCCGCTTCTCCTCGCACGCCCGAAACACACGGGCGACAACGCCGCAATGATCGCTTTCGCCGCATGGTTCGACGCGCAGTTGCCGCCGCCCGTTCCCGCACTCCCGATTACTTTCGCTCCCGCAATCTCAATCACGGATTGACCGTTCCCGCGGGAACGCGAAAAAAGTTGAGTCGGCGCTTTGCGCCTGTTGATTCCCGCTCCGCGGGAATTTTTTTATCCGCGAATTTAACGAATTTTCACGGATTTTTTTTTCGTGGTAAAAATTGGGGGCGGAGACGTCCACGTCTGCGCGTTTTGATTTTTTTGCCGTAGGCAAAAAATGAAGTATGTCCAAGCGTCGAAGACGCGTCCCTTTTAGAAACCCCGGACGGAAGTCTGGGGTAGAATCCCAAGGACGAATAAGCCCTGTAAGGGCGACCCTATGGGAGTGTCGGATCTGCTCCGGCGTAGGGTCGCCTCTACGAGGCTTGATTTTTTTTCGAGCCTTTCCCCGGGCTTCCGCCCGG
>CAVEBA010000064.1:5975-9967 GCA_963613695.1 Sphaerochaetaceae bacterium | reverse complement strand
CAATGTTGTAGTGATTCAATCCTCCGGTCAAGATTTTTTTGAAAAAAATTTTATTATTCTTCCTTGAGCGCACGTGTCATGAGCGCAGAAATGACTTCCCGCGGCGAAACTCCGCCGAAAATGACGGCGTAAACGCACTCCAAAATCGGCGCGGGAACGCCGGTGCGGCGCGTTGATTCGTAAAAATTTTTCGTCGCGTAGTAGCCTTCGACAACGGATTTTTGTGTGCGCATTTTTTCCAATGCGGCAGCCGTTCCCGCGCGTCCGATTTCGAGCCCGAAAGTGCGATTGCGCGACCAATCCGCCGTTGCCGTTGCGACGAGATCGCCCATGCCGCTAAGTCCGCGCGCGGTTTCGACGTTCCCGCCCTCCGCTTCGACGATGCGGCTCATCTCGGCAAGCGCTCGCGTGAGCAACGAAGCGCGCGCGTTCGCGCCGAGGCGCATGCCGTCGCAAATGCCGGCGGCGATTGCGTAAATATTTTTCAGCGCGCCGCAAAGCTCGACGCCGGTGATGTCGGACGAACGATAAATGCGGAACGATGCATCGCTGAACTCGCGTTGAATCCGTTCGGCGAGCGCAGCGGGCGCATCGCTTGCGAAAACGACGGCGACGGGGAATCCCGCCGCGACTTCCGCCGCATTCGTCGGTCCGGAAATCACGCCGCAGGGCAAGGTCGGAAAAACTTGGCGCAACACCTGTTCCGGGCGCAACAGCGTTCCCGCCT
The DNA here is from genome assembly GCA_963613695.1 of Sphaerochaetaceae bacterium. GTDB lineage: Bacteria > Verrucomicrobiota > Verrucomicrobiia > Opitutales > UBA953 > Spyradosoma. The sequence goes on along the minus strand of CAVEBA010000064.1, from coordinate 9,240 downwards.
CGAGCCCTTTGCAAAGCGAAATGAGAATCTGCGTGCGCGGCGGGATCGCGTCTTTCACGCGAGCGGCGGTTTCGCGAAGCACTTTTGACGGGCAAGCAAAAATCACGACGTCGCACTCGGCGAGCGCGGGAACGGGCGCGTGCGCAATCTGAACATCGCGCGGGAACGCGACGCCGGGCAGATAAACGCGATTTTCGCGCGTGCTCGCGAGCTCGATCGCCTGTTCAATCCGGCGCGGCAAAAGCGTAACGCGTTGCCCGCAACGATTGAGACGAATCGCGGTTGCGGATCCCCAAGCTCCGGCTCCTAAAATTGCGACGTTCATTTGAAAATTATCCGTTTTTTGCTTTTACGTCTTCGCGATAAGTTTTCAGCGCATCGACGATTTGCGTTCCCGCATCGCAGTAAAGTTTTGCAAACGACGGACGGCGCGGCGTGAGCCCGAGCAAATCGTGCATGACGCGAATTTGCCCGTCGCAATCCGTTCCCGCGCCGATTCCGATTGTCGGAATCGAGGACGCGCGAGTGATTTCTGCGGCGAGATCCGCCGGCATCATTTCGAGCAAGAGCGCAAACGCGCCCGCCTTTTCGTGCGCTTTTGCGGCGGCGAGCAATTCGGCGCGCTCCGTCTCGGTCTTGCCGTATTTGCGATAGCCGCCCTCCTGCAACACGCGTTGCGCCTGCAATCCGAAGTGCGCCCACACGGGAACGCCCGCCGCAGAAAGCCGCGCGACCGTCGGCGCCATTTCCGCGCCGCCTTCGATTTTGACCGCTTCCGCGCCGCATTGCTGCATGAGACGCATACAAATTTTGAGCAAATCGGAAAATTCGCCGTGCGCGACGCCGAAAGGAATATCCACGGCGACGAGCGCGTTCGGGTGCGCACGCGCGACCGCCGCGCAATGGTGCGCCATCATATCAACCGTCACGGGAACGGGATTTTCAAAGCCGAGCACGACGTTCCCGACGGAATCGCCGATCAGCACGATGTCGGCGTCCGCCGCATCGGCGAGCCGCGCGGTAACGGCATCGTAGGCGGTGATGCAAACAATTTGCTCCGCGCCTTTCATTTGCCGGATTGTTTTTGTCGTTCGTTTCATTTTTCGAAAAAAAATTAAAACCGAGGTCTGATGAAAATTTCTGCCGTCCGCAGAAATCTTTCAATCCTTAATTTTCCTCCGTTGCGTCCGCGTTCCCGTCCGGACCGAATCCCCAAAGCGCATGCCCGAGCTGAAACATATTGCCGAAAATCAGCTCCGGATTCGGAAGCGCGGGCAAAAGCGTTTCGGGCATGTGCGTTCCCGTGGTAACGCAGGCGACGGGCATATCGACTGCCGCCGCCGCCTGAATGTCAAACGGCGAATCGCCGACCATCAGCGTTTCCGCGGGAACGGAATTCATCGCGGCGAGCACGGCTTCGGAATATTCTCGTTGCGGCTTGCGCCACGGCATTTTTTCCGTTCCCGTGCCGAACGCGCCGTCGAGCAAATCCGTCAGCCCGAGATGCGCGAGCAAGGCGAGCGTCGCATCGTGATCTTTATTTGTAAAAACGGCGGTGCGCACGCCGCGTTCCCGCAGATTGCGCAAAATCCATTTTACGCCGGGCAAAACGAACACGCCCTCGAACATCACTTCCGGAAAATGTTTGCGGAAACGCCGAATGCCTTCCGGCGCGAGCTCGTCGCCGATGAGCCGCGACATCGTGAGCGAAATCGAACCGCCGACGGCGGCGCGAATGGCGGCGAGACTTTTCGGGACAAGCCCGAGCGACACCGCGACATCGCTGTAGCAACGGTGAATCGCCGTGAAATTGTCGATCAGCGTGCCGTCGAGATCGAAGAGCACCGTGCGGATTTTTCCGGAATCGAAATTCATTTTTTTGAGAAAAAATTCGAAATAAAAAAATGCGCGTTTCAATTTTCCGCGCAACGAAGCATCAGCCAAACCGCGACGAGACAAACGACGAGCGTGAGCACCACGTTCGTTCCCGCGATGAAAAATTCGCCGCGCCGAAGCAAGGTTATCGTTTCCAATCCGAACGTGCTCATCGTGCTCATGCCGCCGAGAAATCCGGTCGCGAGGAAAAGCCGCGCATGAACGCTCAGCGGCGCGCATTCCCGCGCGGAAAACGCGGCGACTAATCCGATGAGCGCGCAGGCGACTACGTTTGCGAGAAACGTCGCCGCCGGGAATCGCGGCGCGCCGAGAACGGCGTGCGTTCCCGCGCCGATTCCCCAGCGACAGACGCCTCCGAGTCCGGCGCCGAGGAAAACGAGCAACGCATCGCGAAACATTTTTTTCAGAAAAAAAAGAAAACGGGAACGCCGCGCGGGAACGTTATTTCCAAACGATTTCGAAAACGTTTGCCGTTCCCGCCTTGCCTGCGCCCTTGATCGTAACTTTGAGCTTCGAGCCCTCGGTCGTTTTCACGATGTTTTTCGCGGGAGCATCGGTGAGCACGAGAACGGATTTCGCCTTGTCCGGACCGACGAATGTTTCCGTGCCGCGCACGGTGTAATACGTCGTCGGATCGCCGTCAAACGCCGCACCGCGAGCGTTGACTTTGGCGTCCTCGGGAACGTCGAACTTGAATTGTTCGATGCGGGAGGTAAACGCTTTTCCGCTACGATTGACGAAGCGCATGAAGCGAATTTTTTTCGCGGGATCGATATTTGTTTCGACGTTCCCGCCGCGAATTTTCGCCGATTGTTTCGTCCATTTTTCGCCGTCGGTCGAAACTTCGAGCGTTCCCGCCTTTGCCGCGTCCGCGTTGGCAAATGTCAGGTGAATGTAAGTCGCGGGAACGCCATCGGGAAGAGAAAGCCCGAGCGATTGTCCCTGCTCGAATTTGACCGGCTCGTAAACTTTCGCGAGACGGACGTATTGTTTTTCGCGCCCGACCTGCACGTTTTTCATTTGCGGGATATCCGTAATCACGCGATACGGCGATTCATCGCCGGAAGCGCCCTCGCCGCCTTTTTTGCCGGCAAACGCCGACCATGAGTTTTTGTAAATTTTCGTGAGGAACGGCATGACAACGAGCTCCGCGAGCTTGCTCGGATTCTGGTGCGGTGCGCCGATTTCCTTGGCGTGATCGCGTTGTTTTTCCATCGTCTGTTCCCGCGAAGCGTAGAATTTTGCGGCTTTGCCGGCGAGCTCGAGACGGTTTTTCGCGTCCGTCGAAGAAGCGAATTTCACGGCAGCTTCGCCGAATTTTCCGGTTTCGCCGAGCGTGCGCACCCAATATTCGATTTCGAGCCAAAGC
>CAVEBA010000064.1:3510-5965 GCA_963613695.1 Sphaerochaetaceae bacterium | reverse complement strand
ACGAGCACGTCGCAGGCGCGTTGCATTTTTTTAAATTCGGGCAAAAGTTTTTTCGCCGTTGCGGCGGAAAGTTTTCCGCTTTTGTCGAATTCCGACGAAGCCTCGTCCACGGCGGGTTTGAATTCCGCGGATTCCTCGCGGCGATAGCCGTGCCCGTTTTTCCCTTGGTCGGAGCTGTGATCGGCGAGCGTCTGCATCGCCTCGGAATATTTCGGGAACAGTTGGCGAATTCCGGCTTTCCACGAAGTGACGGAATCGAACGCGTCCACGTTCCAGCAGTAATCGCCGACGCCGAAGAGCGCGATTTTCGACGCTTCGGGCTTGTCCATCGGGTTGGAAACGAAACCGGAATACTTATCGCGATTTTCCTTTGCGAGCCCGTAGGTGCGCCCGAGCAACAACGCCGTCGAGCAATAATCGACAACGGGCCAATTCCACCAAATGTAGGCTTTGCGCTTGATGCGGGCGTTGATCCAATCCTGCCCCTCCGCCGTGATATCGTGGCAAACGGAATCGCCCGTCCACATCACGTTCACGGACGGATCGAGTTTTTTGCCGAGAATATCGAGATAGTTCCCGCCGGACCACGCGCGGTTGTATTGGTGCGGGCAAAGCACGAGCGGCGCGCAATCGCCTTTTTTCTTGAGCCACGCGGTCGCGCGGTTGCAAGCTTCTGCGTGAAATTCGCCGTCGGCGCCGCCGAAGTCATCGAAGAAAATCGCGAACGCGCGCACGCCGATTTTATACATGCTCTCGAATTTGTCTTCCATGCGGCGATATTCGGCTTCTTTGTCGTTCTGATTGAAGCTCGCGCCGAGGTGAATCGCCCAAATGAAATCGACGAAATTTTCGCGGGAAACTTCCGCGAGTTCCTTGAGTTTTTTCGCCTCGTCCGCCGGATACGGGTCGCGCCAACGGTTTTTGTGGAACGGATCATCTTTCGGCCCGTAAATGTAGGCGTTCATTTTGTATTTCCCGTAAAAACGGATTTGGCTCAACCGCGCGTCGTGCGTCCAAACGCGTCCGTAAAAGCCTTCAACGCTCCCGCGATAGGGAACGTCCGGCCAGTCGGCGATTTCGCAGGTCGCGATTTTCCCGTCCGTTTCAATCATTCGCGCGAGCGTTTGCCCGGCGTAGAAAACGCCCGCATCGTCTTTCGCGAAAATTTCGATTTTCGCCGGAGCAACGCGGAGAAAATACGCGCCGGGAACGTCGGAAATTTTGTGTTTCTTAAATTCCGCGTCCACTTTCGTCGAAGTTTTTTCGACGACGACGGCGACCGTTCCCGCCGCTTTCACGCGAGCGACTTTGAGCGCGTTTTGTAGCGTGTTTTTCAGCGCCGGATTTTTCGAGAAAGAGGACGGCGCGAGCTTCGAGGCTTCGAGCATCGCGGAGCCCAAGCGTTTCGCGTTCTGCGGCTTCGGATAAACGTCCGTTTCCGGCGTTCCCGCGAACGCGGACGGGAGCGCGAAAATTGACAACGCGAGGGCAACTGCTGCGGGTTTTGCAAGGAATCTCATAATGGCGAGCGACGATACCGACCGCGACGCGCTCCCGCAAGAAATTTTCGCCCTGCGCGCGGCGCGTTCCCGCGCAACAAAAATCTTGGAAACGTTCCCGCGTTGTGCCACGCTAAGGGAAAATTTTTACGCAAGAAACGGGAACATCGTTCGTATCAGTTTTTTTCAAAAAAAATAATTACCATGTCGGCTATAAACAAAGAAGCAGCACTGAAATACCACAGCGAAGGCAAGCACGGAAAAATAGAAATCGTGCCGACGAAGCCGCATTCCACGCAGGCGGATTTGTCGTTGGCTTACACGCCGGGCGTCGCCGAGCCCTGTTTGGAAATTCAAAAAAATCCCGCCGATGCCTACAAATACACGGGCAAAGGAAATCTCGTGGCGGTCATTTCAAACGGCACCGCCGTTTTGGGTCTCGGGAACATCGGCGCGCTCGCGGGAAAACCCGTGATGGAAGGCAAGGCGCTGCTTTTCAAAGTCTTTTCCGGGCTCGATTCGTTCGATATCGAAGTCAACGAAACCGATGTCGAAAAATTCGTCGATACGGTCAAGGCGATTGCGCCGACGTTCGGCGGGATCAATCTCGAAGACATCAAGGCGCCCGAATGTTTTGAAATCGAACGCCGGCTCAAGGCGGAGCTCGACATTCCCGTCATGCACGATGACCAGCACGGAACGTCGATTATCTCGGGAGCGGCGTTGCTCAACGCGCTCGAAATTGCGGGCAAAAAACCCGGCGATGTAAAAGTCGTGGTAAGCGGCGCGGGAGCGGCGGCGATTTGCTGCGCAAAAATGTATGAATCGCTCGGCGTAAAACGCGAAAACATTCTCATGTGCGATTCGAAAGGCGTGATTTCAAAATCGAGAACCGACCTTAACGAAATGAAAAAATATTTCGCCGGCGAAACCGATGCGAAAACACTCGCCGATGC
>CAVEBA010000064.1:0-3500 GCA_963613695.1 Sphaerochaetaceae bacterium | reverse complement strand
GATGCCGTCAAGGGCGCGGACGTGTTTCTCGGTTTGTCGAAAGCGGACGTTCTCTCGCCGGAAATGCTTCTTTCGATGAACGAAAATCCTGCGGTTTTCGCGCTCGCGAACCCGCGTCCCGAAATTTCCTACGAACTCGCCACGGGAACGCGCAAGGATCTCATTTTCGCAACGGGGCGCTCGGATTATCCGAACCAAGTGAACAACGTGCTCGGATTTCCCTACATTTTCAGAGGCGCGCTCGACACGGCTTCGACGTGCATCAACGAGGAAATGAAACTCGCCGCCGTGCGCGCCCTCGCCGATCTCGCCCACGAACCCGCGCCCGACGAAGTCAAAAAAATCTTCCCCGACGAAACGCTCGAATTCGGCAGAAACTACATTTTGCCGAAGCCTTTTGACAAACGCCTGATCGTGAGAGTGTCTTCGGCAGTCGCAAAAGCGGCGATGGAATCGGGTGCGGCGCGCTCGCCGATCACCGATTGGAGCGCCTACGAAAAACACCTCGCAAGCCTTATAAAATAAGCGAAACCGCCGCAGGCGCGGCACATTTTTTGCGGAAGCCGTTCCCGCGCGGCTTCCGCTTTTTTATGCCGATTTTTGCGGGGCAATTTTGAGTTGCAATCGGATTTTTGAATGGCATTCTTGCCGCTTTCATCACTTGTCGGAAGTTTATCCGTAACCCTCGTTCCCGGAGTTTTCGGGGCGAATAGGGACTTGCAATGAAAAAACAAACAGAATGCAAAATCACTAAAAAAGAAATAATCATACTCGCGGTTCTAACGCTCATCACCACGCTCGAACCGTTCTGCATAGATTCATACATCTCCTCGTTCGGAGATATTTCACAAGCCTTGAAAGCGACGCAGGCGCAGGTGCAAATTTCGCTTTCGGTATTTCTCGGCGGCTTCGCCGTCGGGCAGATCGTTTGGGGCATTGCGAGCGATGCGTTCGGGCGGCGATTGCCGATTCTGCTTTCGCTTGTGCTGTTCACCGTTTCCTCGGTGCTTTGCGGGAACGCCCGGAGCATCGAATTCCTTTGGGTGATGCGATTTTTCCAAGCGTTTTTCGGTTGCGCTCCCGTAGTGATTTCCCGCGCGGTCGTGACGGACGCGTTCGATCCGAAACGCATTCTTTGGGCGTTTTCGATTCTCGCGATAACGCAGTGTTTCGCGCCGATGGCGGGCCCCGCCGTCGGGAACGCCGTGCGCGAGGCGTTTTCGTGGCGCGAAGTATTTCTCGCCGCGGCGGCGCTCGGCGCAGTGTCGTTTGGCGTCGCGCTGTTTTTCCTGCGCGAAACGCATCTCAACCGGATAAAATCCGCCAACCCGCTCGGCATGTATTGGTCGCTTCTCAAAGACAAAAAATTCATGTCGGCAAACGTCGCCGGTTGCGCGGTTTATGCGGCGCTGATGATGTATATTTCGAATTCTTCGCCGATTTTTATGAAAAAATTCGGAATGGACGGCACGATGTTTTCCGGGCTCTTCATCGCGAATTCCGTCGCGATTCTTCTCGGCTCCGTGCTGATTTCGCGAATGAGCGGACGAAACAAATCCGTGCATTATCTGAAAATTTCGTTTGCGCTGTTGCTTGCGACGGCGGTCGCGTTTTTCCTCGCCGCCGAAGTCGCCGAAAATATGTGGCTTTCGGAGGCGGCGCTGTTTGCCATGACCGGCGTGCTCGGGGCGCTGTTCCCGCTTTCGACGAATCTCGCGCTGAAACCGTTTGCCGCTTCCGAAAAAAGCGGAACGGCATCGGCGGTTTTCGGATTTTTGCAACTCGGCGCGGCTTTCGCAATCACCGCCGCGCTGAACGGACTTTCCGACAACGCCTGTCTGATTTTGGCGGGTTCGCTCGCCCTGTGCGCGCTCGCCGGCTACGCGCCTTATTTCAACAAAAGCGATCCCGCACCCGAAACAATCGCCGCGTTCCCGCAACGCTAACGCCGTTCCCGCGCCGCGCGATTCCACACAAAATCAAGTTTGACTCAACTGCGCTCCGCAACATAATTGCAGACACTTTCTCAAATAGTTAATTCACCTCCAAAAAAAAACAAAAAACATCATGACTCGAAAAATCAAAATCGCACTCACGCTCGCGACTGTCGCGACCATGTTCTCCCTCACGGGTTGCCTCGGCGACTCCAACAAAAAGGCGGACACCTTCGCGTGCATCAAGACCGTCCACAAATATAACACCGGCGAAATCAGCTCGAACAAGTGGGTAAATGAAATCCTCTTCATCATTCCCGGCTCCATTTGCTACGGCGTCGGCGGTTTCCTCGACGTGATTATCTTCAACTCGATTCAGTTCTGGTCCGGCGAAAACCCGCTCCTCGCGCAGGACATCAACGGCGTCGAATACCAAATCGTCAAAACGGAAACGGGCGCGCGCATCACGAACCTTTCCACGAACGAATCCGCGGAAGTCGCGCTCAACTGAGCTCGCGTTCCCGCGAAAAAAAAAGCGTTCCCGCACGGGAACGCTTTTTTTGTATCGCCTTGCGACTGTCTCAGAACGCGAAACGGCAACCGGCGGAGAACCGCACCCACGCCTGTTCCTCCATGTCGGCAAACGGTCTCGCCGTCGATCTGCGATAGCCGACGCCGAGCACCAACGCGGAGCTTTCGCTGAAAGAAATCACGGCTCCGACATCACCGCCGAAGAGCAATCCGAGTTCCGCTTTGTTTTTGTCCCACTCTTCATAATCGGAACTGCCTTCGTATTCTCCCGAGCTTTTCGCATACATGAGATTCACGCCGAAGCGAGGTCCGGCGAAGAGAGAAAACGTATCGACGACAATCGGAACGGAGAGATTCAGCCCGACCTCCGCTTCAAGCGTAGCGATGGTCATTCTTTCTTTTGTTTCGGAGTCGGCTCTGCTGTAACTGTAATTCCGGCTACCGGCGCCGATGTTCACCGCAGAAACGAAATCGACATACGAGCACAGTTCACGCGTGTATTCAATCGTCAATCCGCTGACATCGATTTCGGGATCGGAATATACGCGATCCATGTCCTTTGCGGGGTCTGCCAAACCGAGCCCGTAAAACGCTTTCACGGAAACGGAGCTTGAGAGCTTTTCGCTCTCGGCCTTCGCCGGCGTGCTCTTGGCAAAATCGTCGGAGCGGCTCTGCGAACGAGAAGAAGCCGTATTGCGAGCGGTGCGCTGATCCACCGAGCGCTCCCACGCACCCAACGAACGGGAATAATCGGAATCCGCTCCCGCGAACATGCTTGCGGGAACGAAAAGGCACGCGGCAAGCGCGGCGAATTTGAGGCTCGCGGGAACGCGAGTAGCTTTTGAGATATTTGAGAACTTCATAATTTGTGTATGTTTTAGGGTTAAAAAGGGAAATCGAACACTCCTCGTCCCATTTCCGATGCGCAATTTTGCAAAAAAAAAACGGATTGCAACCTTTTTTGACAAACCGCGGGAACGCGCGAAAAAAATGGAAAGCGAAAAATGGTTCATCGGGGTTCAGTCAGACATAGGC
>CAVEBA010000063.1:0-9984 GCA_963613695.1 Sphaerochaetaceae bacterium | reverse complement strand
GCTTCGCGGGAGAGGAGTTTTCAGTGAATAATTAATAGTGAATAGTGAATAACGCACACCTTAAATTTTTGCCTATGGCAAAAACAGACTTCACCAGTTCTCCAGTCGACCAGTTCTCCAGTCGACCGGTCCACCGCCCATCCGGCAAAGCAACTTCAAAAATTCGCGCAAAAAAGCCCGCAAAGCCTTTATTGAAGCGGCTTTGCGGGCGTTTTGAACTGGTGCCCAAGAGGGGACTCGAACCCCTACACCTCGCGGCATAAGAACCTGAATCTTACGTGTCTACCAATTTCACCACCTGGGCGTCCGAGGTTCTTCCGAAGCGCGGGAATGCGCGCCGGAAAGTTCGGGCAATGAAATTCTTTTCGCGGGAACGCGTCAAGACCAAACCCGCAACGTTCCCGCGCGCGGCGGCGGTTCACTTCGCCGGTCTGCCGTCAAAGACAACTACTTCGAACGGTTTCAGCTTAAAGGAAATTTCCTTGTCGAGCGGAATCGTTGCGCCGGTGATTCCGGGCAAATTGCGCTGTCCGTCCTTGAATGCGGGCTTAAGCGTAACGGAGCCTTGCACGAACGCGGGAACGTCGAGCACCTTGCGCAAGGTTGTCGTGAACGTCTTTTCTCCGTCGGAAGAATTGCGCAATGCGAGCGTGGATTTTTTCGCGTTCCATGCCGCCCAACCGTAAATGCTTCCGCTTTTCCCGTCCCACGGATTTCCGCCGACCCAGTGCGCGTCGTCGAGCACGTCGGCGTTCCCGCGAAACCACTTGATGCAGGAGGCGAGCTCGCCCCAAAGCCCGAGCTCGGTCATCAGATCGTTGTCCACGTAAAGCTCCTGCAACGCGCTCCCGCAGGCGAAGGCGCAACGCATTTCCTTGATTACGCTTTCTTTCGTGCGTTCCATCGAGCGCGGCGGACCGAATTTCGTGAGCATCAGCCCGTGCGTCATCAGCGAATTGATCGGGCAAAGCGGCGATCCCGCGACGAAAATTTTGTGCACCCACGCGTCGCGATAGGTAATCCATTTTTCGCGCGGCGAGCCGACGCCCATCTGCCCATGGTCGCCGTCCTGACGCCAAACGGAATCCGCGATATGAAACCAAAACGGCGAAGCCCACGTGCCGACCGTCGTATTGATAAAAAGATCGCCGCGTTTTTTGCGCAACGCGCGCTCGACGCTGATGATGCCCTCGGCGTCCTCTTCGTTTGCCGGACCGTAGGCGACGGGAATCGCGCTGATGCCGTCAAATTTGAAGTAGCGCATGTCGTAGTCGTTTATCATCTGCGAGCAACGCCCGACGAACGCGTCGAAATATTCTTTGTTCGAAAGCTGAAAATTCCCGATTTGATTATTCGGGTGATTGCGATTCCAAAATCCGAGGCGTTGCGCTTTGGACGAACCGTAGCCGCCGACCGGACCGAGCCACGCGCCCGTTCCCGCGTTCTGCTTGCGCGCTTTCGCGTCAATTTTTTTGAATCCGTTCGGGAACGCCGGCTTGTAAAAATCCCACAGCGAATTGAAATCGTCCCAACCGTCGTCCCACACGAACGCGTCGATCCCGACTTTATACGGCTTGAACAAATGTTTCTCCCACGCGTCCACGACTTTGAGACAGTCGTCCTCTTTCATGCGTTTGTCGATGACGTTGTTGCGGTCGATGTTCAGCTCATACCACGAATTGTAGTGAACGAACGGGCGCCACGGCATCACGCGCTCGCGCTCGTTGTAAGCGAGAAACGAGCGCCGTTCCTGCCCGGGAACGAGCGAACCGACGACGGACGAAACCTCCCACACCTCGCCTTTTTTCAGCGTTGTTTTGCGCGACCACGTTCCCGTCATCTTGTCGCCGGAAACTTCGTTTTTGCCCATCGGCGTTTCGAGCGCGGCAAAAGCAGTCTCCGTCACGACGGGCGAGCCGCGCGTGTTCCCGAGCACCTTTGCGCCTTTCATCGTGAGCGCGAGCGGAACAATCGCCGTCATCGGCGTGTCCTTTTTCGCGGAAATTTTTATTTCCTGCCGAATGTAATGCGAACCGTTGCGCAGCACCGCGCGCCACTCGACCGTAATATCACCTTTCGTGAACTTCGCCGTAAGCGATTGTCCGGGAAGCCGCTCGGAAAGTTTCAACGCGTCCGGATCGCCTTTGAGCTCAACTTTTTTGATGCCCGAGCAATTCATCTTTGACGCGGGAACGCGCTCGCCGTTCCCGAGCACGATTTCAAAAAGCTCCTCCGCCGATGCAACTTGCTTCCCGGAAAGCTTCACGACAAAACCTTTTGCCGGAGAAAATCGCGCGGAAACAATTTTGTTTTCGAGCCCCGACGAGCCTTTGGCAACGGCAACATCGGGACGCGTCTGCGACGGATAAACGACCTCCGCATTCAGCGCGGGAAGCGCCGCCGCAAAAATCGAAAGCGCAAGGAGTAATTTTTTCAGGGACTTCATAATTTGCCCGCGATTTTGAACACCCCGAATCCAATTCGCAATGTGAAAGCGGAAAGCGGCTCGGCGCGCCTTTCGGAACGCGCACCTAAAAGGCAATTTGGCGAAAAAAAAACGTTCCCGCGAGGAATCCTGCGGGAACGTTTTTTTTGTTTTTGTCTTCGGTTTTTTTACCAGAAGATCGCGTAGAGCGCGATCGTGGCAATGACGACCAAAACGCCGAACACTTTCGCTTTGCCGGAACCTTCGAGCGGGACTTCGTTCTTCGCGGGAACGAGAATCGCCTGTCCGCCGCGCGCCGCATTCCACGCCGTGAGCACAGCGCCGATGACAACGCAAACGATGAGGCAAACCGACATGCGGTTGAGGAACGCCATTTCCGGCATGCTGACTTTCAGCGCGCCGTAGAGCACCGCGTTGACGGCGATGCCGAGCCAACCGAACACGCGCGGGCATTTCGGAACGAAGAATCCGAAGAGGAACACGCAGAGAACGCCCGGCGAAATGAAGCCTTGGAATTCCTGAATGAAGTTGAAGATGCCGCCGAAAATCGGGCTGTTCAAGAACGGCGCAAGACCGAGCGCAATCAACACGCAGACAACGACGCCGACTTTGCCGACGGTAACAAGCTTGTGCGGCGATGCCGCGGGAACGAACTTGTGGTAAATATCCATCGTGAAAATCGTCGAAGCGGAGTTGAGCATCGACGCGAGCGAGGAAACGACCGCGCCGAAGAGTGCCGCAAGCACGAACCACGTGATGCCCGGCTTCATCAAGTTTTTCATCAGCGTCGGGAACGCCGCGTCATAGTCGAAGCCGACAAGTTTTTGCGAAACTTCGAGACCTTGCGCTTCCGCTTTGGAAACGATGTTTTCCTGATTCCAGTCGGCGACCGCCTGCGCGAGCGGAATGCGTTGCGCGAGCGTCGTGCTTTCGTCTTTAACATCGGCGAGCAACGCATTGACCTTGGGAACGATGCTGTCGTTGATCGCTTCCTGCGTCAGCGGCGCATTCGGGTTCGCCCTGTTGTAGACGGCGATGTTCTTTTCGATGAGCTCGATGCCCTTGTCGCAGTTTTGCAACATGAACTCGCCGGTCACGAAATACACCGTTTTGTCGGCGTCGGGATCGTTGACCACGGCTTGAATCGCCGCTGCGTTCTTTTCATCGGCGCTTGCCTTGAGGTCGTCGCGATAAAGGTTGTAGGCGAGAATGCCCGGAATGACGACGACGAACGGAATGAGCAATTTCAAGAACGCCGCAAACACGATACCCATCTGCCCTTCGGCGACGGACTTGGACGCGAGCGTGCGTTGCATGATGTATTGATTCAATCCCCAGTAGAAGAAATTCGGGATCCACAGACCGAGCAACAACACCGTCCACGGCATCGTCGAATCGCTCGCCGGGCGAATCATGTGAAGTTTGCCGCCGGCGGAGTTCATGCCTTCCGCCGCATCGCCCGCGTTGAGTTGGAGAAAACGTTCAACGCCGCCCGCGTTTTGCAGACCTTCGACCGTCGCGCCGGAATTCGACGCCGCCGACTGAATCAGATGATTGGGATCCGCGTTCCCGAGCGCCGTAATCGCCAAATACGCAACAACGCCGCCGCCGAGAATCAGCGCCGAGCCCCAGATAAGGTCCGTCCACGCGCAAGCTTTCAGCCCGCCGACGAAAACATACACCGCCGCGCAAAACGCGATGATGATGCAACCGATGAGAATGTTCCCGTCAACCATCCCGCCGAAAGTCAGCGGTCCATCGCCCATAATCGGATTCAAGCAATTCGTAAGCTGAGGATCTAAATGTGCTTTCGTAGCAAAAATCTCCCCGCAAGTTTTGCAAGGCGCCCAAAGGGTATTAAAATCAATTCCCGTGACGCCCGTTGCGCCGAAGAAGAAGACCGCGATGCATTTCGCTCCCGCGAAAATGACGCCCGCCGTCGGCACGCCGACGAGAATCAGCAAGGTGCAAACCGCCATAATCGAGCGCGAGGCAGGATTGAAGCGCGTTTCCAAAAATTCCGGAATCGTGTAGACGCCGCAGCGCAACAGTTTCGGAAGGAAGAAAAACGCGACGAGAACCAGCACGATCGCCGCAAGCCATTCGTAGCCCGCAATCGCGAGCCCGAGCCAGTCCGCCGCCTGTCCGGACATGCCGACGAATTGCTCCGTCGAAATGTTCGCGGCAATCAGCGAGAAGCCGACCAGCCACCAAGACAAGCCGCGTCCGGCAAGGAAGTAATCCGCCGCGCTGGTGTCCGCCGTTGTTTTGCCGTCAGCTGCGCCCTCGACTTTTTTCGGGCGAGCCTTGTAGATACCGAGACCGATGACCAACACGATCGCCACGCAAAAGAGAACGACGTCGAGCATGCTCATCGGGTTTTCAGAGGCGGTCGTCGCCGCCTGCGCCAACATGGAAGTAAGCATATAGGATCTGGGTTATTAATTTTTAGGAAATAAGCGTTCCCGCACAACGCGAGCAACGAGCCGAAATGCTATGCGGACGCGTTCCCGCCCGCAACCTCAAATTTCGTTCGCGTTCCCGCGAACGTTTTAACTGATAGTTGATAACTGATAGCTGATAACTGGCAGTCCACCCTACACCTTCCACCTTTCTCGCGCTTCATGCGTAAAGCCGATAATCGAGCACGGAACGGCGGAATTCCGCGGCGCGCGCTTCCCAACGAGCGCACCACGCTTTGACGTCGAGCCGCGCACCGTCCCGGCAGAGCGCGTTGAAAAATTTTTCGTCGCCGACGTGTTTCAGAAAAAGGTCGCGCGCGTTCCCGCGAAGCTCCGCGAACGGATTGCGTTTTTCCCAAATGCAGCATTGGCGCATCATGTGAAAACTGATTTCCGTCGGACGAATTTTCTTCCAACTCGTAATCGCGAGCAACGCGCCGCGCGCGCTCCCGTTGCCCAAAACGGCGGGAACGCCGCGCAACCCGGCGATCCCGAAACTGTCCGTCAGCGCCGCCATTTCCTTTTCGTTTTTTCCCGGATAACCGAGAAAACGGAACGGACGCACGAGGCGAAGCGGATTGCGCGAAGCGACGAAGGTGTGGGAAAATTTTCCCGCGCAACAGCCGAGCCCCGTCATCGCGTAGCCCTCGGCGGCATCGGGATTTGCGATGTAGGGCGATGTCGGAACCCACGTCAGCCCCGTATCGCGCCAAAGCATCGAGCGCCGCCAACCCGTCATTTTCACGATATCGAGTTTCGCGCGGGAACGCGCTTCGGAGGAAAGTTTCAGCCAACCTTCACCGAGTGCCGCGCGCGCGAGTTCGCCGATCGTCAGCCCGTGAACGTAAGGCACGGGATACATGCCGACGTAGCTCTGCCACTTTGCGTCGAGCATCGGGCCATCGCATTTTTCGCCGCCGAGCGGATTCGGGCGATCGAGCACGAGCACGGGAACGCCCGCTTCAAAACAGGCTTCCATCACGAGCCGCATACAGCTCACAAACGTATAACTGCGCGAACCCACGTCCTGCAAATCGATGACCATCTGCGTGATCCCGCGCAACATTTCCGGCGTCGGGCGACGCGTTCCGCCGTAGAGCGAATGCACGGGAAGCCCCGTGCCGAGCCGCTCGTCGCGTTGGTGTGCAACGATTTTTTCCGCGGGAACGTCGCCGTAAATTCCGTGTTCGGGACCGAAGAGCGCGACGAGTTCCGCGCCCGCGCGACGCGCCTGCTCATGCAAAATTTTTATCGTGCTTCGTCCGCGACTGTCCGTTCCCGCCTGATTCGTGACGAGCCCGATGCGCTTTCCGCGCAAGCGCGAAAAATTTTCCGCCGCGAGCACGTCGATCCCGAGCCGCACTTTCGGCGTTGCGGAATTCGCCGGCGCGGCGGCGAAAATCGAATCGGAGAAATACAACGCTCCCGCGCAAAGGAGCGATGTTTTGAGAAATTCTCGGCGGGTCATCATTTTTTTGAAATTTTGAAAAAAATATTTTTTTGAAAAACAAAAATTTTGCGGGAACGCTTATCGACTCAGCTCCGCGCGAAGTCGGCGCGAGGCTTCGCCGTCGGTGAAAATTTCGACGAGGTGCACGCCTTGACGGGAACGGAAGCGCGCAAGCGCCGCACCGAGCTCCGCGAGCGTTCCCGCGTGCACGTAATCCACGCCGTATGCCGCCGCGAGCCCCGCGAAAGAAACGCGTTGCGGCGTAAGCCAGAAGCGCTCGAAATGCGGATTTTCCTTTGCCACGGGAAGATGGCGAAAAATGTTCCCGCCGCCGTTGTTTTGCAAAACGATCGTGAGATTTCCGCAGAAATGCGGCGCAAGCAGAAAGCCGTTCACGTCGTGCAACAGCGAAAGATCGCCCGTGTAAAGAATCGTTTGCTCCATGCAACCGTGTGCGACGCCGAGCGCCGTCGAAAGCGTGCCGTCGATGCCGTTTGCGCCGCGATTGCAAAACGTCCAGAAGCGACTTCCCGCCGGGCAAAACGCATTCATGTCGCGCACGGGCATGCCGTTGGCGATGAAGAGCGCCGTTTCGGATTCGGGCAAATTTTCGCAGAGAAAACGCGCGATTTGCGGCTCGAGCGGCGGCGTTCCCGCGTCCTTTGCGGCGTTGCGAAAAAAGGCGTCGGACTTCGTGCGGAAGCGAGCGTCCGCCGCGCGCCACGCGGCGAGAAATTCCGTTCCCGCGGGAACGTTTTCCATCGCGCGTTCCCGCGAAAAAACGTTGTTCCAAACATCGCGGAAACGCCGCGAAATTTTTATCGCATTCGGGCGATGCAACGCGTCCGTATCGTCGCCGCAGTAATTGAAAAGAAGCACCGGCGTTTCGCCGAGCGAAGCGAGCCACGCGCGAAGAAATTTGCTCTCGGGCAACGCGCCGAGCTGAATCACGACGTCGGGACGCAGCGCATCGAGCGCGGGCGCGTAAGGTTTTTCCGCAAGGCGAAAAATCGCATCGTAGCGCTCGATTAGGCGTTCCCGCGCAGGCGGGAAATGGCGCAGCGGGTGCGTCGCGTCCGCGAGAATCGGCGCGGAAAATTCGCGAGAAAGGCGCTCGACGTTGAACGTATCATCGTGCCCGACCGGAGTCGTTCCCGCGACGATGAGCACTTTTTTCCCCGCGAGAGAAATCGGCGCGGGCTCGGAATTTTCTTCGAGAAAATCGCGCAACGGCAAACGCGGCACGAGACAAAATTTTGCGAGATCGAAATCCGCGGGAACGCCGTTTTCGCCGGGAAAGTCTTTTTCAAAAACACTCGGCGCAAGCGGATCGCGCAAACGCACGTTCACGTGCACGGGCGCACATTCGGCATCGGCAACGCGCACGGCTTCGGCGGCAACGACACGCGCATTTTCAAACGAAGCTCGCGCGTTTTCGGGAACGCAATCAATTTCGCGAACGACGAAATGCGAAAAAATTCCGAGCTGCGGAATCGTTTGCCCGGCGTGGCAATTTTGCATTTCCGGCGGACGATCGGCGCTGACAACGACAAGCGGCGTGCGCGACATTTTCGCTTCGACAACGGCAGGCAAATAATTCGCAACCGCCGTTCCCGAAGTGCAGACAAGCGCAACCGCACGCGCCGTGCTTTTCGCCAAGCCGAGCGCAAAAAACGCAGCGGAACGCTCATCAAGCGCGGGAACGCATTCAAGCCCGCGCAACTCCGCCGCCGCCGCAGTCAACGGCGTCGAACGCGATCCCGGAGAAATGACAACCGTGCGCACGCCGGCATTGCGCAACGTTCGCATAAAAACCGCGCACCAAAGCGCGTTCGTGTTCCGGAATTCCATCGGGAAATAAATTAAAAATTAGGAATTAGGAATTAGAAATTAGGTAAGTAAAAATTAGGAATTAGAAATTAGGAAGAAGTGCTGATTTTTGCTTTCAGCAAAAATGAAGTAATAACTATTCACTATTCACTATTAATTATTCACTTCACCTTACACCCTCCACCTTCCACCATTCCCACATACGGGAGCGTGCGCCATGCGCCGTCGAGATCGAGTCCGTAGCCGACGACGAATACATCACACGCCTAAAGTTTGGGTTGTTTGCCGCCGCAATACGGGCAAAAATCAAAGCCTTCGGCGACTTTGTTCCCGCAGTGCGGGCAAAATTTTGCCGCACCTTCTGCATTGGGAACGTCTGCGGTCGTTTCTTCATCGATTTTTACGGGAACGGATTCTTCCGGATATTTTTCGGAGTCCCCGAACTTGTTCTTCCCCTTTTGACTATCTCGGATCGCTGCGACAAGGAAACAATATGCGAAGGCGACAAATGCAAGAATACCGTAAAACGCACCACCTTTTGAAACTAGCACACCAATGACGGCAGCAATTGTACCGAAAATCCACCACCCGAAGAAATACCAACCGCTTTTCCCGAAATCATGAAAACGTCGAGCACCAAGCGCCAACACGGGGGAAAAAGTCGCTATCACCCACGCGATTTTAATTCCGAACGACAGATACAGTGCGCCCTCTGACGGATCTCGTTTGTAGGAACTGTAGGAATAATAATCATATCCTGCTGTCGTTTCTCCCGAAGCTAAAACACCCTCCGCGACAAAGTACACAGCTACAGAACAAATCACGCAGAACAGCATTGCGTACAAAAATTCAGCACGCGTTGCCCGCCCCGAAAACTCGAAAGATCCCTTCCAGAAGCGAACGACTGCATCTCGGAAGCAAGCGACAGCATTCCGGAAGGTTGTTTTGTAACTGGGATTTATTGAAGTTCCTTTGTCCCCAACATTACCGCTTGCTGTCGGTTCTTCGGCGGTTTTTACGGGAACGGATCCTTCCGGATATTTTTCGGAGTCCCCGAACTCGTTCTTCCCCTTTTGACTGTCTCGGATTGCTGCGGCAAGGAAAGGACATACGCTGACAAAGAACAAAATGGCGACACCCGCACCTCCGTTCTGAGCCGCCATTCCTACCACGAAGGCAACGAATATTCCGAGCACCATCACACCAAACAAATCCGCGCCGCTCGCCCCGAAATCATGAAAACGTCGACACCAAAGAGCCAGACTCGGGAAAAAAGTCGCTACCGCCCACGTGGTTTTAATTCCATTCGACAGAAGCAATGTGGCTTCATAACCATATTCCGCAGTCGTTTTTCCCAACACTAAAACCGCCGCCGAAATGAAGCCTACAACAAAATTACATTTCACGAGGAACAGCTCTGCGTACAAAAATTCGGCGCGCGTTGCCCGCCCCGAAAACTTGAAATAACCTTTCCAAAAGCGAACAATTGCATCCAGAAAGGTTATTTTGTAATTGGGATTTCTTGAAATTTCTTTGTCCATAATATCAGCACGAGAATGATTATTTTACGAAAACAACGCACGCGGTTATCTGAAAATTCCTCCGCGATTGCAAGTCGTTTTCACAAGACCGCCTTACACACTCCACACTCCACTTTCCACCTTACACCCTTCCTCCCTACACCATTCCTTCCACCTTTCCCACATACGGGAGCGTGCGCCATGCGCCGTCGAGATCAAGTCCGTAGCCGACGACGAAGACGTTGTCCGTCGAAAAACCGACGAAGTCTGCGCGTC
>CAVEBA010000062.1:0-10017 GCA_963613695.1 Sphaerochaetaceae bacterium | reverse complement strand
GAATGATGCGGTCATTGTGCTCGAAGAGCTTCGCCGCCTTTTCCTTCACGTAATTTTTGAGTGCATCCGTGAGTTCAAGATTGATGCCGGTGATATTGATTTGTCCGTTCATTTTGATCGTGGGGTTTTGATGATTATAATTGTGTTATAGTGTTCGGAGCATGTTCCCCGAACGCCCGTTATTGAAGCATATCGCATGCCGAAAATCAAGCGCGCGGACGCCGTGGCGGGAACGCGCGTTCCCGCCGCTCAAGCGCCGAGCACGCGCTTTTGGATTTCCGTGATTTCGGCGACGCCCTTTTTCCCGAGCGCGATCAGCGCGGCGAGTTCGTCGGGCGAAAAAGTCGCTTCTTCGCCGGAAGCCTGCAGTTCGACGAAGCGTCCGGAGCCAGTCATCACGATGTTTGCGTCCACGGCGGCGTCTTTGTCCTCGACGTAGCAAAGGTCGAGAATCGGCGTTTCCTGATAAATGCCGACACTGATTGCGGCGACGGAATCGGTGAACGGATCTTCTTTGATTTTTCCCGCTTCCATAAATTTGCGCACGGCGAGTTTTGCCGCGATGTAGGCGCCGGAAATTGATGCGGTGCGCGTGCCGCCGTCCGCTTGAAGCACGTCGCAATCGATCCAAAGCGTAAGCCCGTCGAGTTTTTCCAAATTGAGCACGGCGCGAAGCGAACGCCCGATAAGGCGCTGAATTTCGACGGTGCGCCCGTCGAGTTTTCCGCGGGAAATATCGCGCGGCTTGCGGTCGAGCGTCGAATACGGGAGCAGCGAATATTCTGCGGTGAGCCAGCCGCCTTTCACGCCTTGCGCACGCATCCACGACGGCACTTTTTCCTCGAGCGTCGCGGCGCAAATGACGCGCGTATCGCCGAAACAGGCGAGCACGGAGCCGGCGGCATGAGGCGCAACGCCGGGCTGAAACGAAATCGAACGGAGGCAGTCCGCCTCTCGGTTGTCGGGTCGAATAATCATGTTAAAAAAAATTAGGAATTAGGAAGGATTCGGTTCTTTTCCGTAAAATACATTTTCTCGGCGAGGGCGTGCAGTTGCGGGAGCGTTCCCGCGGAAACTTCGACGAGATTGCGCAATGCCGGCGCGGCGTGTTTGCGAAAATTCGTTTTGCCCATTTTCGCGGAAAGAAAAAAGTAAGCGCCGAGCGCCTGCATCAGCCTTTGCGCCGCGGCAAGGCGCAGACGAAGCTCGGAATCCGCGTTCGCGGGAACGCCGATTTTTTCGCAGTAAAACGAAAACAGCGCGCGTTTTTCCGCCGCCGAAATTTCGACGTAGGGATCGAAGAGCAACGACGCGACATCATACCAACCGGTGCCGACGCGCATGCCCTGAAAATCGATGAAACACGCCGTTTCGTTTTTCCACAAAATATTTTGCGACTGGCAATCGCGGTGCACGAGCTGCGGCGGGAACGCGAGCAATTTTTCCGCGAGCGCGGAGAGCTCCGCTTCGAGCGCACGGCGTTCCCGCGCGGCAAGCGGAATGCGCAAACCTTCGTCGAGCGCGTTTTTCAAAAAATATTCGCGTTCCCACGCGTAATATTCGCGGTTGAAACCGTCGCGCATAATCGGCGTTCCCGCGTCGAGATTTTCGAGCCCGCGCGAATGGAGCGTTGCCAACCCGGCGAGCGCGGAGCGATAAGCGCGGGAACGCGCGGGAGCACCGTCGCGCACGAGCGTCCAAAGATCCGTCGCGCCGAGATCTTCCATCACGAGCACGCATTTTTCGGGAAAATTCGCCAAAATCGCCGGCGCGGGAACGCCGATTTTTTTCAAAAATTCCGCGATTCCGGCGTAGTAGCGATTTTCTTCTTTCGCGTTGTCGTAAAAACAAAAAACGGCGGGAACGCCGCGAAATTCGGCGCGAAAAAACCGACGCGTTCCGCCGCCCTTTTTCAGTTCGGAATTTGCGAAATCGAGCGCCGCGCCAAGTCCGAGCGCTTCACGATTTTTCAAAAAAAATTCTTCCGGCGCGTCCATGGCTCAGATTTTTTCCTGCGGGAACGCGGCACTTTTCAACGGCGCCAGCCCTGCCCCGCGCAAAAGCTCGAGCGCGGTCGCTTCCGCCGCGCGCATATCGGCGCGATCGCGTTCTTCGATGTCATCGAGCCCGGCGAGGTGCAACCAACCGTGCACGAGATAGAGCAACAATTCGTCGGCGGGCGTCGTGCCCAACTCGCGCGCCATGCGTTGCGCCTGATCGACGCACACGCAAATTTCCCCGGCAAACGCGGAATCGTCGGCGGCGTCCGCGGGAACGCCGGCGGAATTTTTTCGCGGACGCGGTGCGGAAAAAATTTCGTCTCCCGGGAACGTAATGACGTCCGTCTTCGTCGGATCGCCGAGAAATTCTTCGTGCATGCGGCAAATTTCGTCATCGCCGAAAAACGCAACAGACAGCGTTCCCGCGGGAAAATCCCACGGCGCGTTCCCGCGCAGAAAATTCAGAATTTCGGAAATTTCGGTTTCATCGACGGAAAAATTTTCCCGTCCGCAAAACGTTTCGACCGCCGCCGCCATTTTTTCAACCTCCGCGTTCAGTCAAATTTTCTGACGATGCGCACTTTCGTCCGATGTTCGACGGGAACGGGCCCCGCCGACTGCACACCGCCCGCGTCCTTGGGATATTCGACGCGCGAGTGGAACGTGGTAAGCACGGAAAGCACAAGGCTGCGCCGAATCGCCGAAATTTGCGAAATCGTGATCGGGCACTCGTCAAATTCACCGTCTTGAATGCGCGAGCGAATGAGCGATGCGACGAGATCTTCCACCGCCTGCGGCGTAATTTTTTTGAGCGAACGCGAAGCCGCTTCGACGACGTCGCACATCATCACGATTGCCGCTTCCAGCGATTGCGGCTTGGGTCCGTCGTAGCGGAAATGCGATTCGTCCACCGTTCCCGCGCCCTCGCCGGTTTCGCTCACGGCGAGATCTTTTGCTTTTTTAAAAAAGTATCCGACGAGGCTCGTTCCGTGGTGTTGCTCGATGATGTCGCGCACGCGTTCCGGCAAATGATATTCCACGGCGAGCTCGACGCCGTCGCGCACGTGGCTTTTGATGATGAGCGCGGACATTTGCGGCGTGATATCGTCGTGCGGATTGCGCTCGTTGCCTTGATTTTCCGTGAAATATTCGGGTTTGAGCGTTTTCCCTATGTCGTGGAAAAGGGACGCGCAACGGCACAGCGCGGTGTTCGCGCCGACTGCGTGCGCCGCCTGTTCCGCGTAATTGGAAACCATCACGCAATGGTGAAACGTTCCCGGCGCGACGAGTTGCAGCTTGCGCAAAAGCGGGTGATTGAAGTCCGCAAGCTCGATAAACGTGATGTCCGTTCGCGTCCGAAAAACGCCTTCGAACAATCCCAGCAGTCCCGCGGAAACGATCCCGTAAAAAAGTCCGCTAAGCAGTGCGAAAAGCGTGTTTAGGCAAATTTGATGCCACGACGTTTCCGCATAATAGCCGATGCAGACCGCCGTTACCGCCATCGCCAATCCGGAATAAAACCCGGCGCGCACGAGCGTCGCCCGTTTTTTCGCGTTGCGGGAAATCCACACGGCGATCAGCGACGCCACCGAAATCATCACCAAAACTTGAATGTTCCCGCCGAGCATCTGCGCCGCAATCGCGCCGACAAACAGCGCCGCGGGAACGCCCAGCGACGCTCCCGCAATCGCCGAAACGGAAATCGCCACCACCGCCGGCAACGACAGCCACACCAACGCATCGCCCAACGTGCCGAACGACTGCACGACAAGACGCGACTCCGTCAGCTCAAGAATTCCGCGAATCAGCAAAATGTTGATTACGGAAATCACGCCCGTGAAAAGGAATCGGCGGCGGATTCCGTTCCCGCGCGCGGGGATCATCAGTTTGCGGTAAATTTCCGCTATCACGACTACGCAAAAAACGTAGAGCAAATTCATGAAAAACGAAATGGGAATGCCTAAGTGCGCCACCTCGTGCTCCGTTTGTTTCTTGCGATAAACATTCCAACGCTCGACGTCCTCCTCGTCCACGCGCACTCCCGGCTTCAACAGCGGAGTGTCCTCCTCCACGGTAACGAGCACGGAACCGATTGCCGCCAAGGCTTCTTTTTCCCGCTGTTTTGTCGCCGCCTCGTCAAAAACCATGTTGTCGTGAATCAGCGGCGAATACAAATCGACCGAAACCGGCAACGCCAAAGAAATTTGGCTGATCGGAAGCCCGTTGAAGATATCTTGCTTCCAAAAGGTTATTTCCAACTGCTCCGAAAAATTTTTCTTAAATTCCGTGATGGTTCTGACGTGCTGGCGCTCGGGAACGTTCCCGCCGCGAAGATGTTCGTTCTCGACGATGCCCTCCGCCGCCAATTCGCGAAAAACGCGCGAGCTCTCTTTCGAAAGCGACAAGTAGCGCTCCGGCGTTTGGCACAAATCGATAAGTTGCAAAATATCCATTGCGACGCGATCCAATAAATCGCGCAATGCCGGATCGCCGACCGCAAATTTTTCTTCTTCAAACACCGTGCGCAATATTTTTAGGCGCGCGCCCCGATCCGGCGTTCCCGTGATTTCTGCGAAACGCTCCGAAATCTTTTTCGCGACGTGGGCGTATTTTTCCAGCGAGGAATCGATCTCGCGCATATTCGGGCGATACGCGGGAACGATGCGGTGAAGCACCTCTTTTTCCTTCATCTGCTTCTTCACCGCGCTTTCGTAAGAAAATTCAAACGGCGCATCAAACTGATACGTCGGCATCATTCCTTCGAAAACGACGGGCGTGTGCGGCGGCCGCCCCCAAAACGCGATTATCGAAACAAGCACGACAAACACGCACCCGCCCGCAAGCATGCGGAAAAGTTTCGCGCGCGAGAAGCCGGAGTCTTTTTTTTCCGGCTCTTTCGACTTCTTTTTCTGTCCGAACTGAAAAATCATAAATTTCAGAAATTGAAGCGGAATTTTATGCGGGAACGCGCCCTCGCGCAAGCGCCGGATTCTCGCGCGGAAACGCACGGGAACGCGCACGCATCAACGCGCCGCGGCGTTCCCGTTCCCGCCGAAAAATTTGTTGGAAAAAAATGTAATGCGAACATAAACTCCCCGCCTTTATTTTTTTCCATCATAGTTACTATGCGTTCCGATCTGAAACCGAAACTGCTCACCGTTTTGCAGGAAGGCTACGGGAAAAAGGACTTCAAGTCCGATCTCATCGCCGGCGTCATCGTCGGCGTCATCGCTTTGCCGTTGGCGATTGCGTTTGCCGTTGCTTCCGGCGTCGCACCGGAAAAAGGGCTCTACACGGCGATTATCGCGGGCTTCGCGATTGCGATTTTCGGCGGAAGCCGCACGCAGGTTTGCGGACCGACGGGCGCGTTTATTCCGATCATCTACGCGATTGTCGCGCAATACGGGCTTAGCGGGCTTGCGTTTGCGACGGTGATGGCGGGCGTAATTCTCATCGCGATGGGATTGGCGAAAATGGGCGCGCTGCTCAAATTCATTTCCTATCCGGTCATCGTCGGCTTCACGGCGGGCATCGCGGTAACGATTTTTTCGACGCAGATTCCGGATTTGTTCGGGCTGACGTTCCCGGCGGGAACGAAAGTGCCGGGCGATTTCGTCGGGAAATGGACGGTTTACATTCAATATTTCGACACGCTGAATTGGCGCACGGTGCTGATTTCGGCGGTGGCGACGACGGCGGTGTTCATTTGGCCGCGCGTTACTTCCAAAATTCCGGGAGCACTCTTCGTCATCGTCGCGGCGACGCTTGCGGTGCTCGGGCTCGGCTGGGGCGCGGGAACGGAAAATCCGAACGGCGTCGTTACGATCGGCAGTAAATTTTTCTCGGACAAGCCGTTCCCGTCGGGCATTCCGACGCCGGATTTCGGAATTTTTGCGGATTTGAATTTTGAAAAAATGCGCGAGCTGATCGCTCCCGCGTTTCTGATTGCGTTGTTGGGCTCGATTGAATCGTTGCTTTCGGCGGTTGTCGCCGACGGTATGACGGGACGCCGCCACCGCCCGAACGCGGAGCTTGTCGCGCAAGGCATCGGGAACATTCTCTCGCCGATTTTCGGCGGCATTCCCGCGACGGGCGCGATTGCGCGCACGGCGGCGAACATCAAAAACGGCGGGCGCACGCCGATTGCGGCGCTCGTGCATGCGGGCGTGTTGCTCGCGATTTTGCTTTGTCTCGGGCAATTTATCGTCTACGTGCCGATGTGCGCGCTGGGCGCTGTGCTCGTGCTCGTTTCCTACACGATGAGCGGCTGGCGCACGTTTTACGGGCTGCTGCGTACATCGCCCAAGAGCGACATCATCGTGCTTCTGCTCACGTTTTTGCTCACGGTTTTCGTCGATCTTTCCGTGGCGATTGAAATCGGCGTCGTGCTTTCGGCGTTCCTTTTCCTAAAACGCGAATCGGAGACGGCGGAATTCCACGTGTTCTCGCGCAAACAGCTCGGCGAAAACGAATTTGATCCGCACGGCACGCTCGCGACGTGGCGCGAAAAATTGCCCGACGATGTCGAAGTCTTCGAAGTTTTCGGCTCGCTCTTTTTCGGTGCCGTCGATCAGTTCCGCGAAAATTTCAAGCGCGTCGGGCGCAAACCGAAAGTGTTTATTCTCGATTTGGGAAATCTCATTTCCATCGACGCGACGGGAATTCACGCGCTCGCGGAAACGTATTTGGACATGCAGGCGGACGGGACGGCGCTCATCATCGCGGGATTGCACCCGCAACCGAAGCGCGCAATCGAACACTCCGACCTCGACATCGGCGCGGAAAATATTTGCAACGACATGCAATCGGCAATCGACCGTTCCCGCGCCATCCTCGAAGCGCGCAAGGAAAAATCCGAATCCTGCTAAACGCTAAAAAAATCGCCCGCGTTGCGGGAACGCGGGCGAAAAATTCGAATTCGGGCACTTAGGCGATCGTAGCGATGTCCGGCTCGAATGAAATTTCGATGCGGTAAGGCATTCCCGGACGCAGACGCATCGGCGTTGCGCGAACGAACGTTTGGTAATAATAGATTTTCCCGTAGCGCGTGCGCTGGGAAGGATCTTCGGAAACGTTTTCGTAGTCGAGCCACGCGCCTTGAAAATCGTCCTTCGGCACGGTGCAACCGAAACTTTTTTCGCCGAGACGGAACGATGTCGCAAGATGATAGCGGCTGTGCGCGGCGGCGATAGGCATCACGAAACGCATCGAATCAAGCTGCACGGGCTGTTTCGCCTGCAACGTGTAGCGCGCGGTCATTTTGCCGTCGAGAAATTCCCATTCGACGCGGCAGGTTCCGACGCCGGGAACGATTTTTTCATCTTTGGTGATGAGTTCCGGCTGTTCGTAGGTGAAACGAAACGCGTTTCTCATGCCCAGACTGATGGCGATATTTTTTCCGTAAAATGACGGCGTGAACGTGTTCCCGCCGATCGTCCATTCCGGAATAAACGCGGGAACGTAGCGCCCGACAGGAACGTCGAACACGCCCGGCATGTGCGGGAACGCGAGAGAATCCGAATCTCCGCGCGCGCCGCCGGAAACGAGCGGAATCTGCACGTGCAGACCGTTCGCCGGATTGCGATAGACGCAGAGCCCTTGCTCCTTGCGCCCGCAACGGTCGAAAGAAATGTAGCGGCAAGTCGGCTTCGTCGGCGCGGGAACGACCGCTCCGTCGTCGAGCGCACCGCCGACCGTTCTCGCAAGGCGCGACCACTGGCAGAGATAGCGCGCGGCGTCAAAATTCGCCACACGCGTCGTGTGTTCCGCATCATCGTCGCGTTCGCCGTCGCGAACGACGAGCACGCCCTGCTCCTGATCGATAAACGTCATGAAGAAGAACAGGAAAAGTTTGCGCAACAGCTCCTTGTAGAGCGACATTTTATCGGCGGAAATCCAACCGTCGCGCATGGACTGCAAAATGAGGCTGATGAGATGCATCTGCCCGTAAGCGCCCGTTCCCGAACCCGTGCACCAGCCGAGCCCGTCGGCGCGAACGATTTCCGGGAGCAGTTTCAAATATTTTTCCGCGTAAGTGCGAAGCGTGGGAAGTTTGCGTTCCCGTATGTGAATGTTCGCGTGCAGTTGGAGCGACTGGCGAATGAACACATACTGCATCACGCCGCGCAAATCAAAGCAACCGCCGAGAACGCCGAGATTGTCCGGCGTGCGCGGAACATCGTCGCAGAAACCGCCCGTGCCGTTGCTTTTGACGCGTTCGACGAAGCGTTCGATAAGGCTCCCCGTTTCGTCTTTTTTTGAAAGTCCGAGCGAAAAACGCGTTACCGCCTTGCCGATGTTGAACGCTTGCCGATGGTCGAAATAATCCGTGCGGACGAGCAGGCGTTTGTCCATGAGCTCGCGGGATGTCTCGTCGAGCTGCGCCCACGGAAGATTGCGTTCTTTGGACGGACCGAAGGAAAGCAAGCCGAGCGCCGCGTAAGCGAGCCCGTTTTCGGATTCGGTTTCCAAGCGAAGCTGAGAAGAAACGCAACGCGCGACGAGCTCGACGATGTCCGTCTGCCCGATGCGCGTTTCCTGCGTTGCGCGATAAAATTCGCCGAGCGCGAACGCTACGTGCCCCGATTCGTCGGAGCGTCCGGTTTCTCCCGGAGTCGGTTCGATGGATCCGTCAGCGGCGACGGCTCCGATGTTGTGGCTCAAAATCACGCGAGCCATGTCCAAGCATTGATCTGCAAAATTATGCATCTGAATCGGATCTAAAAAAAAGGAAATTAATAAATCGAGGGTTCGGAATTATTTCTAACTCGTTTGAATCAGTCGAATAAATTCGGCATTCGTCTTCGTTTTTTTCATGCGATCAATCATCGCCTCGGCAACGTCTTCGATTTTCCCGCCGACCATTGCCCGGCGCAGGAACGAAGCCGCGTCGAGCGCATCGGGCGAAAGAATCAGCTCTTCTTTTCGCGTTCCCGAAGCGGCGAGATTGAACGCCGGCCAAATGCGAAGTTCGGCGACTTTTCGGTCGAGCACCATTTCCATGTTCCCGGTGCCTTTGAATTCTTCGAAAATCAAATCGTCCATCTTCGATCCCGTCTGAACCAGCGCGGAAGCGATGATTGTGAGGCTTCCCGCTTCTTCCGTGTTGCGCGCGGAGGAAAAAATCTGCCGCGGCTTTTCCATCGCGCGGGAATCGAGCCCGCCCGTCATCGTGCGTCCCGAACCGCCCTTGCTGTTGTTGTAGGCGCGCGTCAGACGCGTGAGCGAATCAATGAGCAAAACGACATCGTGCCCGGTTTCCACAAGGCGACGCGCGCGTTCGACGCAAAGCTCGGAAACGGCGACGTGATTTTTCGCGTCCTCGTCGTTGGAAGACGCGTAAAGCTCGGCGGCGGGAAGATCGCGCCGGAAATCCGTAACTTCCTCAGGGCGCTCGTCCACAAGCAAAACGATGACCTTGCACTCGGGATAATTTTCGAGCACGCCCGCGGCAATGTCCTTGAGCAACGTCGTTTTTCCCGTGCGCGGCGGCGCGACGATGAGCCCGCGCTGACCTTTGCCCACCGGGCAAAAAAGATCGATGACGCGAGTCGTCATGCGCTCGTCTTTCGTTTCGAGCCGCAACTGTTCGTCGGGCGCAATGCTCGTAAGCTGCTGAAACTGCGGGCGGCGGTGGCGTTCGTTCGGATTCACGCCGTCGATCCCGTCCACGTAAGTGAGTTTGGATTCGAGCACGCCGACGTTGCGTTGCGCTTTGCCTTCGACCCAACTGCCCGTCTTCATTTTGAAGCGTTTGATCAAATCCTTGGCGACAAACGGATCGCTCGGGAACGACTTCCCGCAACGCGCGGGAGAACGCAACGCGCCGTTCCCGTGTTCGTCCGTGACAAGCACGCCCGCGACGAGGATTTCCTCGACGGGCAAATCGGGATTGATGATTTTCGGTTTCGGCGCGGGCGGATTGCCGGGATTGCCCGGTTTTTTCTTCGGTGCGCCGCCGAATTTTTTATGGTTCGGATTTTGCGGACCGCCGTTCCCGCGGAACGGTTTTTTGTTC
>CAVEBA010000061.1:0-10089 GCA_963613695.1 Sphaerochaetaceae bacterium | reverse complement strand
CCGTAGCCGACGACGAAGACGTTGTCCGTCGAAAAACCGACGAAGTCTGCGCGTCCGGGAACGATTCGCCGCGCAGGTTTGTCGAGGAGCACGCCGACGCGCACATCCGCCGCGCCGCAGGATTCGGCGGCGTTGCGCAATTTTGCGAGCGTGTGTCCGGTGTCGAAAATATCGTCAAGAATCAGCACGCGCCGTCCGCGAATTTTTTCGTGCGGGAACGCGCCGAGAATTTCGGGAGCGCCGTTGGACTGCGTTCCCGCGAGGTAGGACGCCACGCGCACGACTTCGATTTCCGCGGGAACGGAAAGCCGCCGCAACAAATCCGCCGCGAAAAAAAGTGCGCCGTTGGCGAGCACGATTGCGAGCACGGGCGCGGCATCGGCGGGGGCGTTCCCGCCGGCGTAAAATTCGGAAATCTCGCGAGCCATTTCGTCGACGCGCTCGCGAATGCGTTCTTCGGAAAACAGAGGCGTGATTTTCATTTTCCCATCATCGACTTTGCGGGAACGCGCTCAAAGCCGCTCCGGCATTTCCGTATAAATTTCCCCGACGTTCACGCTCGTAAGCACGCGGCGCAAATACGGCACGACGGCGGGCTGGCGCGTATACACTTCGGGATTCACCGAAAGCAGCACGGGTCTGCCCTCGACCGTTTCGCGAATCGCGCGAATGTGATTCGCAAATTCGCCGGGCTTGACGACTTCGCCGCGATAGCGCACGTAGCCGCGATCATCGACTTCGACGAGCTCCATTTTCGCGAGCAAATCGCGCGGGCGTTCCCGCGCAAACATGCAACCGGAAAGCGTTCCCGCGCAAGCGAACGCGGAAACGACAAGGAAAAGAATCGGGAGTAATTTTTTTTTCATCGGGGAAACGGTTTTCTGTTTTTTCAAAAAAAATCTACGCGGGAACGCCGAGGAAGATTCAATCGTTCGGACGCGCGAGCAAGCGAATTTCCAAGCCTTGCCGGCGCGCTTCGTCCACGGCGCGAATGGCGTATTTCATCGCGGCGTCTTCGTCGGCGATGATGACAACGTCCGAAATTTTCTGCCCGCCGGCGATGCGTTCGAGCCGGTCGGAAAGTTCCTCGGCGGGAACGCGTTCGGCGTTGACGAAAAACTCGCCGTTTTTGTTCACCGCGATCACGAGCTTCGGAGCTTCGCCGGCGCTTTCCGCCGCCGAATCCGAGTGCGGCGGCGTGATTCCGAGTTGGCGCAGATCATCAAATTTCATGCTCATCAGAAAAAAGAAAATCAGCGCCGTCATCACGTCGATGAGCGGCACGATGTTGATTCCCGTAATGCGCTTTCTGCGGAGCGGAAGCAGCGATTCCATGTCGAGAAAGCGTAGCATGCGCGGCGAAGCTTTCAATTAAAAACCGGCGCTCGCCGCAAGCGCGCGGGAACGGCAACGCCGCCGCTCAGTTGACATCGCCGAGGTAGCCGAACGGAATGTCGAGCACACCGTCCTCGCGCAGAAAACTTTTGAACACGGACGGGAACAGCCGCGCCTCGCGCAACTGCGACAGCGGAATCCACGTGAAGCCGACTTGCCGCTTGTCTTCCTCGCAACCGTGCCCGATGTTGTCGGCATTTTCGATTTCGCATTCGAAAACGACTTCGACTTGGTGAAATGCCCGGTGGCGCGCCTTGAACGCGTGATTTTTCCCGATGTATTCGCGCATGTAGAGCATTTTTCCCGGGCGCACGGCAATGCCCAATTCTTCAAAACACTCGCGGCGCACGGTGTCCGTGAGCGTTTCGCCGTGCTTTTGTCCGCCGCCGGGAAGAATGTAGAACGACCCGGTCTCGTCGCGCAAAATCACGACGAGCAATTTTCCGTCGCGCACAATAACCGCGCGCGCCGCAACCCGAATCGGATTAAACGGCGGGAACGGTGCTTTTTGCTTTTTATTCTGCGGACGGAAAGACATTTGTTTTCAATGAATAAGGAATAGTGAATAACACAGTGCTTGGTTTTTGCTTCGGCAAAAACTTTGAAGACGAAACTATTCACTATTCACTATTCACTAATCGAGAAGTCCGTCGGCGATGTCGTCGTTCGAGTGAACGGCTTTCACGTCGTCGAGATCTTCGAGCGCGTCGATGAGTTTCTGAACTTTTTTCGCGGTGTCCGCATCGGAAATCGGCACTTCGACGTTGGGCAAATACACGAGGTCGGAGGATTCGCATTTAATCTGCTTGTCGTCGAGCGCTTTCGCGACGGAATCGTAATCGCCGATTGCGGTGATGACTTCGTAAAAATCGCCGTCGGTTTTCACGTCCTCGGCGCCGGCATCGAGCGCGAGCTCCATGAGCTCGTCTTCGCCGATGGCGTCTTTCGCGATGATGATTTGCCCCTTGCGTTGGAAAAAGCTCGTGAGCGCGCCGGAGCTGGCGAGGTTCCCGCCGTTTTTCGTGAACGCGTTGCGGACTTCGCCGATCGCGCGGTTTTTGTTGTCCGTCGTTACTTCGACGATGAGTCCGACGCCGCCGGGCGCGTAGCCTTCGTAAAGCAATTCTTCATACACCAAACCGGGAAGCTCGCCCGTGCCTTTTTTGATGGCGCGGTCGATGTTGTCCGACGGCATGTTCGCGGCGCGTGCGCGCAAAAGCACGGAGCGCAAGCGCACGTTCCCGTTCGGGTCTCCGCCGCCGGCGCGCGCGGCGAGCGTAATTTCCTTGGCGAGATTGCTAAAAATCTTGCCGCGTTTCGCGTCGATGGCGCCTTTGTGGCGCTTCGTCGTTGCCCATTTACTGTGACCAGACATACGTTTTCTTTTTTATGCGGGTTAAAAAAATCTGGGCACGTTTATAAAGCGTTCCCGCCGTCGTCGCGAGAAAAAATCGGAGCTTCGGTTTGCGACGCGTCTCCGTTTCTCCGAGCTCAACTTTTTTCTAATCTTGCGGGAAGCCCTGTCCAGCGGCGTCCGGAATCGGCGTTGCGCACGGCGGCGGAATAGGCGGCGGGTTCGCCGACGATGAAAACTTTTTTGCGTCCGCGCGTGATTGCCGTGTAGATGAGATTGCGCCGGAGCATCATGTAATGCGCCTTGACGAGCGGAATGACGACAACGGGAAATTCCGAACCCTGCGATTTGTGAATCGTGATCGCGTAGGCGAGTTGCAATTCGGAAAGCTCTCCGCGTTCGTAATCCGCGCGCACGTCCGCGAACTGCACGGAAACGCCGCCCGTCTCGGGCGAAACATGCACGATGCGCCCGAGGTCGCCGTTGAAAACGTTTTTGTCGTAGTTGTTTCGATTTTGCAGCACTTTATCGCCGAGCGCGAAACGCATTCCACCCGGCGCGGGAACGCTCGGTGCGTCGGCGGAAACGCGAAATGCCTTTTGCAATTCGGCGTTAAAATTTTGCACGCCGGCGTTCCCGCGATGCATCGGCACGAGCACTTGAATTTCCTCGGCGGAACGCACGCCGAGTTTTTTCGGGATCGCGCGCGAAGTGAGCGCCAACGTTTTGTTCACGCAATCTTCCGCGTCCGCCGCGCGAATGAAATGAATATCGCCCTCGGGATCAAAATCGAAAACGCTTTCGAGAATCGGCGGCGGCACATGCGCGTCGCCCTGCAAAATGGCGTGCGCCGTCGAAACGATGCCGCTGCGTTTTCCTTGGCGAAAAACGACGTTGAGTTTGACGACGGCGACGCGGCGGCTGCGAATGAGATCTTTGAGCACGTTGCCCGCGCCGACGCTCGGCAACTGATTCACGTCGCCCACGAGCACGAGATGCGCTTCGGCGGGAACGGCGCGAAAGAGCGCGGACGCGAGTTTCGTATCGAGCATCGACGCTTCGTCCACGACGACAAAATCCGTCGGCAACGGATTTCCTTCGTTAAAAGAAAAACCGCCGAGCAACGGTTCCGGCTTGAGAATGCGGTGAATCGTTCCCGCGGGAACGCCCGCCGCTTCGCTCATGCGTTGCGCGGCGCGTCCCGTCGGCGCGGCGAGCGTGATGCGAACTTTTTTCGCGCGAAGCACGGCGCAAAGCGCGCGCAGAATCGTAGTTTTCCCCGTTCCCGGACCGCCCGTAATCACGGAGATTTTTTCGGAAAGCGCAGTTTTTATCGCGGCGATTTGTTCTTCCGCGAAAGAAAATCCTGCCCTGCTCTGCGCCCATTCTACGGCGCGATCGACGAGAATCGGCGGCAAGCGATTCGGCGTTCCCGCGATTGCGAAAACGCGCTCCGCAATCTCGCGTTCGGCGACGGCGAAATCGCGTTTCTGCAAAAGCCGCACGGTTTCGCGGGAAAACGAACCGTCCTCGGCGCGGCGATACGAAACGGCATTTGCAAAAACGAGCCGTCCGCTCGAGAGCATTTTTTCAACGAGCGCGGCGGGGCGTCCGGGATCGACGCCGAGAAGCGATGCGGCTTTTTCGATAAGCTCTTCCTGCGGGAACGCCGTGTGTCCCTCCGACTCCGCGAGCTGCATCGCGTAAAAAAGTCCTGCCTCGATGCGTTGCGCGCCCTCCGTCGGCAAGCCGAGATTCATCGCGATTTTGTCGGCGGTCGGGAACGCGATCCCGTCGATATCCTGCGCGAGCCGATACGGATTTTCGCGCAATGTTTTTTTTGCGTCCGCGCCGTAAGCCTTGACGATGCGAAGGCACTGCGAAGTCGTCACACCGTAAGTTTGAAGAAAAATCATCACTTCGCGCAGCGCGAATTGTTCGTCCCACGAAGCCTTGATTGCGCGAACGCGTTGCGCGCCGATTCCGGGAATTTCGCGCAAGCGCGCGGATTCTTCGGAAATGATTCGAAGCGTGTCCGCGCCGAAGCGATCGACGATGCGCTTTGCGTAAGTTTTGCCGATGCCGTGCACGAGCCCGCCGCCGAGAAATTTGCGAATGCCGTGCACGCTCGACGGAAGTTTCGACGTGAACGAAGAAATGCGGAACTGCCGCCCGTGCGTCGGGTGGCTCACCCACGTGCCGCGCAATTCGAGCGTTTCTCCGCATTGCACGGACGGAAGCGCTCCCGTGACGACAACGGTCTCGCGCGTCGCTTCATCGCAAAGCTCGCCGATGGTGAAAAAATTTTCGTCGTTGAAAAAAATAATGCGTTCCAGCACGCCGGTGATCGTGCTTTCTTCCGTAGCGGATTTTTTCTGCGGGAACGACATTCGAGAAACGAAAAAAGTTTTTCTTTCTTTGAAAAAATTTTAGCCGAGCGAAAGGAAATCCGGCAACGCCGCAATGTCTGCGCAACGCTCGCCCTGTGCGGCGGCGAGACGGCGCGATGCGTTCCCGTGCCACGCAACGGCGGCGGCAAGGCGTTCCCGCGCCGAAGCGTTTGCGTCGTAATTTTTTTCGGAAGCGAAAAGTGCGGCGACCGTTCCCGCGAGCACATCGCCGCTCCCGCCGCGAGCAAGCGCCGGACAACCCGCGAACGTAAAAATTTCTCCGTCGGAATCGGCGATGCGCGTGCATGCGCCTTTGAGCGCGAGCGTGATGCCGTGCGCGCGACAAAATTCGCGAAGCTCCGATGCGTTCCCGCCGAGACGCGCGAACTCTCCCGCGTGCGGAAGCAAAATATTTTTCTCCGGCGCGGCGGCGCGTTCCCGCAACGCGGAAAGCGTTTCCGGACGCAACGCATCGGCATCGAGAATCAACGAAATTTCGCGCGGCGTTCCCGCGGCGATTTTCGCGATGAGCTTTTGCGCTCCCGCGGAAACGCCCATGCCCGAACCGCAAAGCACGGCGCCGATGCGCGGGAAAAGTTTTTCCGCTTCGGCAAATGCGCGGTCGCAATCCAAACCGCCGTTGGAATTTTCCGGGCAGGGAATCCACATTGCGCCGGGCGCGCGCGCCGCAAACGCCGCCTGCACGCGCTCCGGGCAAATGACCGACACGAGCCCGGCGCCGGCACGAAGCGCGGCAAGCGCGTTCAGCATCAGCGCTCCCGGCATCGCGCGGGAACCGCCGATAATCAGCGCGTGCCCGAAATCTCGCTTGTCGCAAACCGCCGGACGCGACGCAAAAATTTTCTTCAGAAAAAACGAAACGTCCGTCGCCGCGAGCGCATTTTCATCGAAGCCGGGAAAACCGATATCGACGGGAACGATGCGTCCGCAAAATTCGGGGAAATCGATGAGCGGGCGTTTCAGAATTCCCGTCGGGAACGTGAAATCCGCATGAATCGGGCATTCCGCCGCGCCCGCATCGCAAAGCCCGGACGGCAAATCGACGGCGCAGACAGGCGAATTTTTCGCGCGCGCGGAAAAAATTTCGCGAATGAATTCCCGCGCACGCGGCGGGAACGGCGGACGAAAACTGTGCCCGAACACGCCGTCGAGCAACACGTGCGGCGCGGCGGCAAACGCGGAAATTTCCGGCGGGAGCGTCGAAAGATTTTCCGGAAGAAACGCGATCACGCGTTTTTCCTCGGGAACGGCAGCGACAAAATCGTCGAGCAAACGATGCGTGAGCGGCGCAAGGCGTTCGATCGATTCCGCGAAAAAAACGAGCATCACGCGACAGGCGGTGCGGGAAAAAATTTGCGAAGCCGCGCGCACGGCATCGCCGCCGTTGTGCCCTTTTCCCGCGAGCACGAGCAAGCGAGAAATTTCCGCGCCGCCGCATTCCCGCAACACGGCATCGCCGACGCCCGTTCCCGCGGCGTTCATCGCGGTTTCCTCCGTCATTTCGCCGCGCGAAAAAAAGTTTTTTTCAAAATCCTTGGCGGCGGCGCAACTCAAAACGGGAATGAACATCGGAGAAAAAACGAAAATTTCGGAGCGTTGTGTTTTTGAAAAAAATCTCCGCGACGGCGGGAACGCGTGCGGCTTAGAACCAGCGTTTCACGCGGAAGAAAATGAATGCCGCGACGACGAAAACCGCCATCACGCCGATCGTGATGAAGTAGCCGTATTCGGTGTGAAGCTCGGGCATGTTCTCAAAATTCATTCCGTAAATTCCGGCGACGAACGTGAGCGGAATAAAAATCGCGGTAACGACGGTGAGCAGTCGGAGAATGTCGCTCGTGCGGCGTTCGTGCTCGGTGTGATAAAAATCCTGAAGTTCCTGCAGAATCATGCGAGCGTGCTCGATGCGGTCAAACGCGCGCAGCGTGTGGTCGTAAAGGTCGCTGAAATACATATCCATTTCCGGCGGGAGCAACGGGTGATCGTAGCGCTCGAACGTGCGAACCATGTCGCGCAACGGATACGTCATGCGCCCGAGACGAATGACGGTGCGTTTCATGCGGTAAATCGTGCGAATGTTTTCGCCGTCGGCATCGGGATCGGGATTGTCTCGAACGGTGTCTTCCTCGAGGTCGGTGATCGCGTCTTCGATTTCGTCCGTCAGGTGAAGCATGCGGTCCACGAGCGCGTCGAGCAAAGCATACAGCAAATACGGCGAACCCCACTTGCGGATTTTTCCGGAATTTTCGGCGATTCGGCGTTCGATATTTTCAAAAACGAGTTCCCGTTTTTCGTGAAAAGAAATCAAAAAGTTCGGTCCCGCGACGAAAGAAATCTGCTGACCGCGCGGCTGGAGCTCTTCGACGCCGAGACGCACCGCTCGCGTAACCGCCAAAATCATTTCGCCGTATTCTTCGAATTTCGGACGCGACCATTCCGAAACGATGTCTTCCTGCGCAAGCATCGGAATGTTGAAAAGTGCGCCGACGACATGCACGAGCTGCGGCTCTTTCATGCCCATCATTTGCACCCAAACCATGCCCGGGCGATTCGTAAAATCCGCAAGCCGATCGACGTCCGCAAATTCGTCGAGCGAGTAGCCGGATTCATCGTAGCAAACTACGCGAAACCGCGCCGGCTCCGGCGTATCAAACGGAGATTCGACGGGAAGCGCGCCCGGCTCCAAACCGATTTCGCGCGTTTCCTCATCGTCGATTTCCGACGGTGCCGGCGTCGCGGGAACGGGTTCGTGCACGGTTGCTAAAAATCTTTGCGGGAACGGTTTCAGATGACGACGCAGAAACCGCTTAAAGCGGATCCACGGTGTGCGGCGACGATTGAAATCTTTTTTCGTTGTCATTGTCTGCGTTGTCCTTTCTCGCGTTCCCGCGTCAAACCGTTCTCGAAACCGAACGTTCCAAAAGCACGATGGCTTCGCCGTGGCGGAAAAGCGTAACCTGCCCCGACGATGACACGCAAAGCGCCGCACAATCCGCGACCGACGAAATCGCCGCCGCCGCCGCGTGCCGCGTGCCCAGCCCGCCTTGAAGTGAAAGTTGCGAATCCACCGCCGTCAGCCGGCTTCCCGCCGAATGCATGCGCCCCTCGCCGTCGATGACGAACGCGCCGTCGATCAGCGCCCATTCCTTGATCGTTTCTTCGACAAACGGATTGAGAATGTTGCGGTCTTCCGCGCGATAACCGCTGAACGGATTGAGCACGAGCTGTTCGACATACGGCGTGATTTTTTCGAGATCGCCGATTACCATAATCGTGCCGACGGGTTTGCCCTCGCGCCCCTCCGTCGCAAGCTCCGTCGCAATCGCGATCGCGCGTTCGAGCACTTCGGGACGCACGTGCGCGGGAACGAGCGCGTCCGCGTGCGTCATCATAATCGACGGAAATTCCTGCGCCGCTTCGATGACGATGAGCGAATCGAGTTTGTCGCTCCCGTCCATTCCGCCGAGACAGCAAACGCGATCCGTCGGGCGAATGGTCCCGCGCATGAGCCCGACGAAGAGCGCGGCGCGAAGTTGCGACATGCGATGCGCGGAAAACGAATTGACGTTGATCACGTCCGGCTTCCCGCCCTCCACGAAAGAAAAAGACGCGTTCGTTCCCGAAACGAAAATTGTTTTGAAGCTCGTTTTTTTCATTCCGCGCCACGCCACGGGAGCGCCGAACGTATCCGCGAAAAACAGCAGCACCTGACATTTCGTCGTTTCGGCAAGGCGCGCCGCCGTTCCCGCGAAACGGTGATTCCAGCGCGAATCCTGTCGCGCAGAAACTTTCGCCGCGCCCATGAAAATTTGCATCACGACTTGGCGGAATTCCTTGATTCCGCCTGCGTTGCCGAGCGCCGCGGTATCGTCGTCCTCCAACTCGTGCACGAGCGTGGAAAGCACGGCGTGATAGTTGCGCCCGCGCTCGGGAGCGAGCACCAAAAAGACAACGCGAAGCGCCGGACGCGCGACTTCTTTCGTCGCGGGAACGCCGGAATTTGCGGGAGCGCCGCGCGTTCCCGCATCGCTCTCCGGCAAGCGTCCCACCGTGATAATCGTTCCCGAAACGAGCGGCGTGCGAATGCTCGGAATCGCCGCCCACTCGCCCACGCGCCGTTGCATCTGCGCCTCGCTTTCAATCAGCGCGTCGCGAAGCGCTCGGCGTTTTTCCGCCGACGTTCCCGCCGGCAACGACACGGCGAGCATCTCATCGAGCGCGCCCGAAAGTTCCCGCGTGCTCAAATCGAGAATTCGGCTCTTCGATAAAAATCGATCTATCCGCATGGAAACGCCTTTTCTTCGTTAAAAAAAATTCAAAAAAAAAGCAGGCGGGAACTGCGTCCGGCCTGCCGTGAAAAATTCATCGCTCCCAGTCGAGCGCTCCTTTTTTCACTTCGTACCACAGGCCGAAAATTACGATTCCTATGAAAACCGCCAACGACCACACAATGGTCAAACCAAGTCCCGATGCGAGAAACTTGCGATAAATCAGCGCCGCCGGAATCAGAAAAACGACTTCGATGTCGAACAAAATGAAAAGCATCGCCGTAAGATAAAATCGAACGGAGAAACGCGGATGCACAGGACCTTCGCCTTTCAGACCGCATTCGTAAGGCAATTTCTGCGATCGGTTGGAGTGCCCTTTCTGACCGAAAATATGGCTCGCAATGATGATCAGAACAGGCAACGCGCATCCGATGACAACCTGAACTAAAATCGGGAAATAACTGGACAAAACGCTGTCGGACATAGCACTGCTTATTGAACGCCTCGCGCGCGCCTTTGGCAAGAGCTTTCGATAACGGATAACTGATAACTGATAGTTGATAACGAATCAGAAAAAACGTCCGCGAAGCGGGCGCGAAAAGCGCCAACGGCGCGATAAGCAACAGCATAGGGCAAGCGAAGCGCCGCCCTATGTTTGCGG
>CAVEBA010000060.1:0-10105 GCA_963613695.1 Sphaerochaetaceae bacterium | reverse complement strand
CTGGAGAACTGGGCGACTGGAGAACTGGTGAAGTCTGTTTTTGCCAAAGGCAAAAATTTAAGGTGAGCGTTATTCACTATTCACTGTTAATCATTCACTGAAAACTCCTCTCCCGCGAAGCGCCGACTCAACTTCTAAACTCCTCACCTCCTAAACTCCTCAACTTTTTTCCCGCCACTTTCCGTTTGCCAAGCAATCCCGGAAAGTTATGATTTCCCGAAATTTTTTTTAGCTATGAAATTGAAAAAAGTCGCAATTCTCACCGCGGGCGGTCTCGCTCCCTGCCTTTCCGCCGCTGTCGGCGGACTCATCATGCGCTACACGGAAATTGATCCGGAGATTGAAATCATCTGCTATCGCGGCGGCTACAAAGGGCTGCTTCTCGGCGACAGCATCAAGGTGACGCCGGAAATTCGCGAAAAAGCGTTCACTTTTCTGCTTTACGGCGGCAGCCCGATCGGGAATTCCCGCGTCAAGCTCACGAACGTTAAGGACTGCGTGAAGCGCGGGCTCGTCAAGGAAGGCGAAGATCCGCAAAAAGTCGCGGCGGATCAGCTCGTTAAAGACGGCGTGCAGGTGCTTCACACGATCGGCGGGGACGACACGAACACGGCGGCGGCGGATCTCGCGGCGTTTCTTAAGCAAAACAATTACGACCTCACGGTCATCGGTCTGCCGAAGACGATCGACAACGACGTTTATCCGATTCGCCAGTCGCTGGGTGCGTGGACGGCGGCGGAGCAGGGCGCGATTTTCTTCAAAAATATCGTTTCCGAAAATTCCGCGAACCCGCGCATGCTCATCGTTCACGAAGTGATGGGGCGCAACTGCGGCTGGCTCACCGCCGCGACCGCGCGCGAGTATCGCCACCGTCTCTACGCGAACGAGTTCGTTCCCGAAGTCGGTATTCACCCGAAAAAATACGATGTGCACGGCATTTACATTCCCGAAATCGAAATCGATCTCGCGCAGGAAGCGAAACGCCTTCATGCCGTGATGGATCTTTACGATTGCGTGAATATTTTCATTTCCGAGGGCGCGGGCGTGGACGCCATCGTCAAGGAAATGGAAGCGAAAGGCGAAGAAGTGCCGCGCGATGCGTTCGGACACGTCAAGCTCGACGCGATCAATCCGGGCAAATGGTTCGGCAAACAATTTGCGGAAATGATCGGCGCGGAAAAAGTGCTCGTGCAGAAATCCGGATATTTTGCGCGTTCCGCTCCCGCAAATCAGGAAGACCTCACGCTCATCAAGGGTTGCGTCGATCTCGCGGTCGATGCGGCGATGCGCGGCGAAAGCGGCGTTATCGGGCACGACGAAGCGCACCAGGATCGCCTGCGTCCGATCGAGTTTGAACGCATCAAGGGCGGCAAGCCGTTCAATATTGCGCTCCCGTGGTTCCGCACCCTGCTTCGCGAAATCGGGCAGTCGGATCCGCGTCCCGCGCATTCCTGCGGTTGCCACTGAGCCGTTCCCGCGAAAAAGTCGAGGAGTCGATTCGGCGTTCCCGCGCCGGTCGATTCCGAGATTTTCCGAAAACACTTGCAAGGCGTGCGGGAACACGGCATTTTTTCGAGCTCAACAAAATTTTTTACAAGTCGTGAGAGAAGATTATCTGAAACAAGCGAACAAGGTCATCAAGGATCCGAATATTCTCATCAATGTGGTTTCTCACCGCGTTCATCAGCTTCAGCACGAGGGTATGACGCCGTTGATCGAATCTCTTGAAAAACTCGAACCCGAGGACGTGGCGCTCCGCGAAATCATCGAGGGCAAGCTTTCCTACGAGCTTCCGGAAGCGCGGGCGGACGCCTGATTTCGTTTTTTCGGACAAAGGTTTCGGGCGGGCGCACGGCTCCGGTTGTCGGAGCGAATCGTCCGCCTTTTGTTTTTTTCAGAAACAACGCCGTGAGCAAGAAAAAGGACAATTCGCGTTCTGCGGAAATCCGAAATCCGAAGGCGTCGCGGGATTATTTTCTCGAAAGCCGATTTGAAGCCGGCGTTGCGCTCACGGGAACGGAAGTGAAGGCGGTGCGGCTCGGTCGCGCGAACATTGCGGACGCGTTCGTGCGGATTGATGACGGCGCGATTCCGATTCTCTACCACGCGCACATTTCCGAATACGATTTTGGGAACACGAACAATCATCAGCCGTATCGTCCCCGCAAATTGCTTTTGCACGCGCGGGAAATTCGCAAGCTCATTGCGGAAATTCGCTCCGGCGGAAAAACAATCGTGCCCACGAAAATTTATTTTCGCCACGGATTGGTCAAGGTCGAGATTGCGCTCGCGCAAGGGAAAAAGCTCTACGACAAGCGCAACGACATCAAAAAACGCGACGACGAACGCTACGTGCGTCGCTCGATGAGTCGGCGCTGACGTTTCGGCGTGCGGGAAAAAACGAATTGCGGAAGCTTCCCGCGCGGCGTTAAATTCTCGCTCGTTTTCAGCCTCACAAAAAAGAAAAATCGAATGCGCAACGAGCCTACATTGCATTTCGTCTGCACGGGAAATACCTGTCGCAGTCCGATGGCGGAAGTGCTTTTCCGCGCGGAGCTTGCGCGCGCCGGGCTCGCGGGGCGCATTGCCGTTTCTTCGTTCGGGCTTGCGGCGGAAAGCGGCGTTCCCGCGTCCGAGGGCGCGCGAAATGCCGTTGCGGAGCTCGGTGCGGATTTGTCCGGGCATCGTTCCCGCCGAGCGGCGGACGTTTCGCTCGGCGCAAACGATGTATTTGTCGGCATGACGCCCGCGCACGTTCACGCGCTGAAAACGTTGCCGGCGCGGGTTTTCGGAATCGCGGAATTTTTTCCGGACGGCGCGTTCCCGCAGGGCGTTCCCGATCCGTTCGGCGGTTCGCTCGACGATTATCGTGCGGCGCGTGATGCGATTGTTTCCGCGTTCCCGCAACTGATTGATTTTCTCAAAAAAACATTCGACGGAAAGGAGCGCGCGCAATGACCGACGACGAAGAATCAGCTTCCGGCGAAATCGACGGCGGCGGGAACGCGATGCTTGTCGCGCCGCGAGATTTTGTCTGCAAAAAACCGTTTGCGTTCGAGCTCGGCGGAGAAATTCCCGAGTTCACCTTGCGCTACGAAACTTACGGCGAGCTGAACGCCGACCGTTCCAACGCGGTGCTCATTTGCCATGCGCTCACGGGCGATCATCACGTCGCGGGAAAGCATCGTCCCGAGGACAAACGCGCGGGTTGGTGGGATCATTTCATCGGCGAGGGCAAGGCGGTCGATACGCGCAAATATTTTGTCATTTGCTCAAACTGTCTCGGCGGTTGCAGCGGTTCCACGGGTCCGAAATCCGTGAATCCCGCAACGGGCGATCCTTACGGGATCGATTTCCCCGTGCTGACGTTGCGCGATATGGTGCGCGCGCAGAAAGCGCTGACGGATTTTCTCGGCATTAAAAAATTGCACGCCGTCATCGGCGGTTCGATGGGCGGCATGCAGACGTTGCTTTGGGCGATTGAGTATCCGGACGCCGTCGCAAACATCGTCGCGATGGCGTGCACGGCTCGCCAAAACACGCAGGCGATCGCGTTCAACGCCGTCGCGCGCACGGCGATCGTGCAGGATCCGAATTGGCTCGGCGGCTACTACGGTGAGCTCGAAGGCACGGGACCGCGCACGGGACTCGCCGTCGCGCGAATGATGGCGCACATCACGTATCTTTCCGATTTGAGCCTTACGATGAAAACTCGCCGCGAGCCACGCGTCGATCTTCCCGGCGGGCGCATCGCGACAAGCGAATTTCTTCGCAAAATCACGTTCCCGATCGAGAGTTATCTGCATCATCAAGGCGACAAATTTCTCGATCGCTTCGACGCCAATTCGTATCTCTACATCACGCAGGCGACGGATCGTTTCAATCTTTCCGAGCATCATTCGCTCGATCAGGTTTTCGCCGGAATGAAAGCGCGGGCGCTCGTTATCGGTTTTTCCACCGATTGGCTTTACCCGCCGTGGCAAAATCGCGAAATCGTGCTCGCGATGCAACGCGCGGGAAAAGATGCGCGCTACGCGGAAATCGAGGCGGACAACGGGCACGATTCTTTCTTGCTCGATTCGCGGCGGCTTTACGATTTGACCGCGCACTTCCTCGCCGGCGGGAACGGCGATTGAACCGCGTTCCCGCAAAGCTCCGTTTTTTTCTTTTTCAAAAAATATTCAAACAGCCGATGGCACGCGCAAATTCTCACTACAATCCCGATGTCGCAATTCTCAAACACGAGGAAGCGGACATTCCCGAAATGATTGAAAATCTCGGACACGATGCGTTCGTGCTCGTGCTCGACGGCATCCAGGATCCGCACAATCTGGGCGCGATTTTGCGCACGGCGGACTGCGCGGGCGTCGATTTCGTCGTGCTCACGAAACGCCGTTCCGCTCCCGTGACGGAAACGGTGCGGCGCATCGCGTGCGGCGGCGCGGAGAGCGTGCCGATCGTGCTCGCAAATAATTTGCGCAACGCGCTCGACAAGCTGAAAAACTGCGGCGTGTGGGTCGCGGGAACGTCCGACCACAAGACGAGCCAATCGCTTTACAATGCGAATCTGAAAGGCCCGCTCGCGATCGTAATGGGCGCGGAGGGCGACGGGATTCGCCACCTCACGGGCGAAACTTGTGATTTTCTCGTGCGCATTCCGATGCTCGGGAACGTGCCTTGTCTGAACGTTTCCGTGGCAACGGGCGTTTGCCTTTTCGAAGCGTTGCGTCAGCGCGGCGTGCGTTGAGCGCGCGTATTTTTTTTTGACGAATGAACGAAGACAACG
This sequence comes from Sphaerochaetaceae bacterium, assembly GCA_963613695.1. Classification (GTDB taxonomy): domain Bacteria; phylum Verrucomicrobiota; class Verrucomicrobiia; order Opitutales; family UBA953; genus Spyradosoma. The sequence continues at coordinate 5,319 of CAVEBA010000060.1, read as the reverse complement.
CGGAGAAAATTTCGCTGACTGTCTCGCGGGAACGCGACGGCGAAGAATCTTCGTCCGGCGGGGAGATGTCATTTCTCGAGCATCTCGAAGAATTGCGTTCCGTGCTGATTTTCTGCGTTGTCGCGTTTGTCGTTTCGGGCGCGGTCGCGCTTGTGTTTTCCGGAGAAATTTTTGCGGCGTTGCGCTGGCCGCTCGAACACGCGCCGAGCGTTCCCGCGGACGAGGCACAGGCGTTGGTCGTGATGCGGTTCATGGACGTTTTTTCGATTTTGCTCTACATCGCGTTGCTGGGCGGAATCGTTTTTTCTGGGCCGTTCGTGCTTTATCGTATTGCCGGATTCATCGCTCCCGCGCTGTCATCCGCCGAGCGTTCCCGCATGCTTCCGTTTTGCGTGGCGGCGAGCGTGTTTTTCCTCGCGGGAGCGGCGGCGGCGTTTTTTTGGCTCGCGCCGATTTCCGTCGGCTTGCCCTACATGTTGTCGGAACATTTCGGAATGCAAATGACGTGGCTCGCGGAGGATTATTATCAATTCGTCGTGATGCTCACGCTTTTTTCCGGACTCATGTTCGAGTTCCCGCTCGTCGTTGTTTTTCTTCAATGCATGGGGCTTGTTTCGAAAAAAACGCTTTTGGAAAAATGGCGCTGGGTTCTCTCGGGAATTCTCATCGCCGGCGTGCTGATTTCTCCGATCGGCGATCCCGTGGCGTTGCTCGCGTTTTCCGGAATTCTGTTCGTGTTCTACCTCGCGGCGATATTTGTCGGCGATTACCTTCGCCGCCGAGGAGAGAATCGCGTTCCCGCGCGGTTTGATGACGTTTGCGAAAAAAGCCGTTGACATTCGCCGCGCAAATCTGTTTCATCGCCCTCTCATTTAATTTACAGGGACAGATACCATGAAAGTTTCATCTTCACTCAAGTCGCTCAAGCACCGTCATCCGAACTGCCAAGTCGTTCGCCGTCGCGGTCGCGTTTACGTTATCAACAAGACGCACCCGCGCTACAAAGCGCGCCAGGGCTAATTCGCCTTGCGTCGTTTCTTGAAAAATTTTTGAGCAAAGGATTTTCAGAGCATGAAAAAAGACATTCATCCTTCCGTTAATTTCGTGTGCTTCCGCGACGTTTCCACGGGACGCAAATTTCTGACGACGTCCGTGCTTTCCTCCAAGGAAAAGGAAGTCATCGACGGTGTTGAATATTGCGTGATTCCGCGCGATGTCACGGCGGATTCGCACCCCGCGTACACGGGCGAAAAACGCTTCGTCGATACCGCCGGTCGCGTGGACAAGTTCCAGAGCAAGTTTGCTCGCCGTCGTCGCTGAGGTATCTGTCCGCTTCGGCGCACAAAAAAAACTCCCGCGTTCCCGCGCGGGAGTTTTTTTGCGTCCGGATTTAGGCGCCTTTTCTGCATTGAAGCGAAAAGACGATGCGCGTTACGAGCGCACGCGGCAAAAAGCGGGAAAGAAAAACGAGCGTGCGGTAGCCGAGCGAGGGCGTGACGAGAAGTTTTCCCGCAAACATGCCGTTCACGGCGGCAACGGCAACGGCGTGCGCGTCCGCGCTGCGCAAATTGAATTTTACGCCCGCGCGCGCGTTGAAGCCCGTCTTCACCGGTCCCGGACAAAGCACGGAAATTTTTACGCGCGAGCGTTCCCGCCGAAGCTCCTCCGCAACGGCTTCGCTGAGACGCGTGACGTAATTTTTCGACGCGTAGTAGGCGGACATCATCGGCCCGGCGAAAAATCCCGCAACGGACGAAACGTTCATCACGTAGCCGTTCCCGCGCGCGCGAAAATCTTTCAGAAAAAGAAACATCAGCGTGTGCACGGCGCGCACGTTCAAGTCGATGAGGTTGAGCTGCGTTTCGAGCGGCGCACGGCAAAATTGCCCGAACACGCCGAAGCCCGCGTTGTTCACGAGAATGTCGATGCCGTCGCCTTTCGTTTCTTCGTAGAGCCGGCGGCAATTTTCTTCGACGGAAAGGTCGAGCGCGATCACGCGCGCGGGAACGGTCAATTCGGCGGCGAGTTCGCGGAGCTTTTTTTCGTCGCGGGAACACAAAACGAGCTCGCACCCGCGTTCTGCGAGGACTTTTGCGATTTCGCGTCCGATTCCCGTGCTTGCGCCTGTGATCAGTGCTTTCATGTTGCGGCGTATTTAATCCGTGAGCGCGCGGCGTGAACAGAAATTTTTTTAGCGAAAAAAAACGGTTGCACGCTTTGCATCATCGGCGTAAATTACCGCACTTCATTTCTCGACCGCGCGCCCGGTCGAGGTGCGGCCGCAAAAACGCGGGACCGTGACTCACAGGCGCTCGATATTCCATGAAAAAATATAAACTCAACGTTAAGTCCCGCGACGGGATCGGACGAGGTCCGGCTCGCCGCCTTCGCAATGCGGGCTTGATTCCCGGCATTATCTACGGGAAAGGTGAAAACCTGCCGATTAGCATCGACGCCGTCGAATTCCGCACGCTGATGCGCGCGAAAGGTTCGTCCGCCGCGCTCGTCGAGCTCGCCATTGAAGGCGGAGCTGCGAAGCTCTCGATCATCAAGGACTACCAGCGCAACGCGCTCTCGCAAAAAATCGTTCACATCGACATTCTCGAAGTCGATCCGAACGTCGAAATGACGACGGTCATTCCGGTTCACGCCAAGGGCGAAGCCGTCGGCGTGCTCACGGAAAACGGCACGCTCGAAGTCGTTTCCTCGATTACGGTTCGCTGCCTCCCGAAAAATCTTCCGGAGTTCATCGAAGTCGATGTCTCGGATCTGCACGCGGGACACAGCATTCACATCACGGCGCTCCCGCCGATCGAAGGCGTCACGTTCCCGTCGAATCAAAACCCGACGATCGCGGTCTGCTTTGCGCAGGAAGAAGAAGCTCCCGCCGAGGCTGCTCCCGCCGAAGCCGCTCCCGCCGATGCCGCCGCCGCTCCCGCGGCGCCCGCCGAACAGAAATAACCGCCCGACGGAATTTTCTGTTTTGCTTGATCCGCGTTCCCGCGGGAACGCAACTGTTCTTTTCCAGAGTTTATGCCCGTTTCATTAGTAGTCGGGTTGGGAAATCCCGGCAGGGAATACGCGAATACTCGCCACAATGCCGGATTCCGCACGGTGGACGCATGGGCCGCAAAGCTCGGCGTTTCTTTCAGCGCGGAACCCGCCCTCAAAGGCGAATTCGCAAAAGCCGCGTTCTGCGGCGCCCCGCTTTGGCTCGCTAAGCCGACTACTTACATGAACGACAGCGGAGAGTGCGTCGGCGCTTTCGCTCGTTTCCGAAAAATTGACATTTCCGAGGTCGCGGTCGTCTATGACGATATCACGTTGCCCCCGGGAACGCTCAAAATTTCTCTCGGCGGCGGCGACGGCGGACACAACGGAATCAAAAGTCTGATTCGCTGCTGCGGGAACGCGTTTATGCGCGTCCGCATCGGAATCGGTCCGAAGATTCACCGCGAACAGGATCTCGCCGATTTTGTATTGGGCAAACTGACTCCGGAAGAACAGGCGCTTTTCGCCTCGCGGACGGAACATTACATTTATGGCATCGAGCTTCTCGCCTCGCGCGGGCTCGTCGCCGCACAGAACACCTTAAACATACATCAGAAAAATGAACGATCTTAATAAATATCGCCTTACGATGATCTACGATCTCCGCAACTACGCGGAACCGGTCGAAACGCTCATCGAAAAGATGAAATCGCTGCTCGAAACGCTCGGCGCGAAAGTCGAAAAAGTCGAAAACCTCGGCGTGAAGGACTTTGTCCGCATCACCGATCGCCGTCTCCCGAATGCGCCGTATGCGCAGTTCGACATCGAAGCGCCGAAGTCGCTCCCGGTCGCGTTCCGCGAAAAGCTGCGTCTCGACCGCTCGATCAAGCGCATCCTCGTCCAGAGCCTCTGAGCCTTGCACGATCAGGATTTCAAAACGAAAGGATATTACGATGGCTTCTTTCAATAAAGTTATTCTCGTCGGGAACTTGACTCGGGATCCCGAGCTTCGCACGCTTCCGAGCGGGAACTCCGTTGCACGGATTGCGCTCGCCGTCAATCGCCGCTACGTCGGCAAGGACGGAGAAACCAAGGAAGAAGTCACGTATGTCGACGTCGATGCTTTCGGCAAACAGGCTGAAACGATCGCGAAATACTGCACGAAAGGGCAACCGCTTCTCGTTGAGGGGCGTTTGCGTTTGGATCAGTGGGATGACAAATCCACGGGCGAAAAGCGTTCGCGTCTCGGCGTCGTTCTCGAAAACTTTACGTTCCTCGGTTCGCGCGGTAGCGCGCCCTCCGCGGGAACGCAGGATTACGAGGACGCGTCCGTGCCTCCGCGCCGCGCTCCCGCTCCGCGCACGTCTCCGACTCCGCCGGCAGCTTCCGCTCCCGAAATCGAAGAAGACATTCCGTTCTAATCAAAAAAAGCAATACACAACATTTAACGATTTAAGAAAGCAAAAATCATGGCACTCTCAGAAGTTCTTTTGAAAAAACCGCTCGCCGGGCTCGGCGCGGAAGGCGACCAGGTCAAGGTTCGCGCCGGCTACGCGCGCAACTACCTGCTCCCGCAGGGCATCGCCGTTCCCGTGACGCAGGCGAACCGCAAGCAGATCGAAGCGCTCAAAAAGGCGCGCGCGATCCGCGAAGCGCAGGAACTCGACGACGCGAAAGCGCTCGCCGCCAAGCTCGAAGGCACGGAGCTCACGTTCTCCGTCAAGACCGGCGAAGGCGGAAAGCTGTTCGGCTCCGTTTCGACGGCGGACATCGCCGCGAAGCTCGCGGAACAGGGCGTCGAAATCGCGCGCAAGCAGATTCACCTGCCGCACGGTCCGATCAAACTGCTCGGCAAGCACACGGCTTCGGTCAAGCTCCACGCGGAAATTTCCGTCGAAATCTCCGTCGAAATCGTGTCCGAAAATCCGGTGGTCGTCGAAGAGGAAGCGCCCAAGGCGAAAAAGGGCAAGAAAGCCGCTCCCGCCGAGGAAGAAGCTGCTCCCGCTCCAGCCGCTGCGGAATAATTTTCGCCTTCGCGGAAATCATCTGTGGTCATTTGCGACATCTGCGGCAAAAAAATCTCTTGCCACAGATGGCGCAGATGACCACAGATTTCTTTTTAAGAACTTCCTTTAATCTTTAAGCTATAAGCTTTAAGCTTTCACCTTTCCACCCTCCACTCTACACTCTCCACCTTACACCTTTACACCTTCTTTCCACCCTACACCCTCCACCTTACACAATAATTAACAGTGAATAGTGAATAACGCTCACCTTAAATTTTTGCCGTAGGCAAAAACAGATTTCACCAGTAGACCAGTTCTCCAG
>CAVEBA010000059.1:506-10166 GCA_963613695.1 Sphaerochaetaceae bacterium | reverse complement strand
ACTCCGGCGGGAACGCAAAATTCGATTGGCGCGTATTTTTCGCATTGTTCGTGTTTTACTCGATTGCAGTGCTCTTGGGACGTAATTTTTCCTGCCCGGACACGGTCGTTCAATGGGAACAAGTGATAACGCTTCAGCTCAACGATTGGCATCCGGTGCCGCACACGCTCTGCATATGGGCGCTTACGTTCCCGTGTCGTAGTCTTACTTTTTTCGCGATAGCACAGTCGACAATTTTTGCGGCGATGGCGGCGGTTGCGTTCCCGGTGCTGAAAAAACACTGCTCGCTCAGACCGAGTGTCGCGCTCGCGGTGGTTTTCATCGCAACATTACATCCGGCGGTTGTTGCGCATCTGTGCACGGCGCTCAAGGACATCGCTATGGCGATCGCGCTTTTCGGCGTAACGCTCTGCACAATCTGCATCGCGGGAACGCGCGGCGCATGGTTGCGCTCGCCGTTCGCTTTCGGTGCATTTGTTTTTGCGGCACTCGCGAGCTCGCTTTTCCGGCATAACGGAATTTTCTTCACGTTCCCGTTGTTGCTGATACTCCCGCTTCTTGCGGAAAAACGTTTTCGCGCACATTGCGTGGCGGCGGCATGTGCCGTCTTTGTGCTTTTTGCGGGAACGAAAATCGCAGTTGAACGCTACTACCCGGCTCCTGCTCGAGAAGTCTCGCAGACATACGTTGAAACCATTGGTATTCCTGTCGGGATTTTGGCAAATGTTGCAAGGAAAGCGCCCGAAAAACTCCCTCCGTCTGCTCAAAAATTCATCGAAGGCGTTGCGCCGCTCGAAGTCTGGCAGACATACAAACTCGGCGATGCAAACACGGGGCTAAAATGGGAAAAGGAATTTTCATCGGGACTTCGGCGCGAGCTCGCGAAGCTGCCGCCGAAAGATTTTTTGAAAATGGTCGGAGAAACGGCACTCGCTGCACCGAAAGAAGCGCTGAATGCGTTCGCACACCATGTCGGTCCGTTTTGGCGTTTGGACAATTGGCCGGGAACGTGGGTGGCGATTTTGCTCTTCGCGGGAATTTTCGCGCTCCCGATATTGAAATGGCGCACGCTACCGCTGACGCTTCCCGTGTTTTTGTATCAGACGGGAACGTCGTTGTTGATGTATGGCAAAAGCGATGTGCGATTCTATGTCTACGCGATTTCCGTTTGCCTCCCGCTCACCGCGATTATCCTCGCGCTTTCTCTTCGGGAACGCGCGTCAGCTACGGATTCGCAGGAAAGCTCTGCAATTAGCGGTTAGCTTTTGGCGGTTGGTGTTTACACGCTCCGCCATTTTTGCCTGCGGCAAAAATCCGCACGCTACTCCTAAACCTTTTCGACTTCTCGACTCTCCCGCGGAGCGGGAAATCAGATCAGTCCGATTTCGCGTGCGCGAGCGAGGAATCCCGGCGTTCCCGCGACCCAGCGCAGGCACGGCATTTCCGCAGAAACTTCGCGCAACGGGAACGCAGGCGCATCGCGAAATACAATTTTTCGCTCCGAGGCTTCGAGCATCGCGACGGCGGCGGCGATATCCCAAATTTTCGTGTTGTAATCGACGCTCCCGTCGATTGCGCCGAACGCGTTGTAAGCGAGATTGAGCGCGGCGGAACCTTGGCAACGCACGGCGTTCACCGTCGTGAACGGCTCGAGCTCGCGCATCTCATCTTTTTTCAACGGAAAATGAAAACTGATGATGCTGTGGCGGTCGTAATCGGGATTGTTCGTCTTTGCGGGAACGCCGTCGCGCGAGAGCGGAACATTTTTCCCGCCCTCGAGAATCACGCGTTGCGCGTGGTCGTAGAGAATTCCGAACACGGGGAAACCGTTTTCGAGCAACGCGAGCGACACGGCACAGAGCGGAATCCCGCGCGCAAAATTATTCGTGCCGTCGATGGGATCGAGCACCCACGCGAAGCGGGAACGCAACGCGCGCGCCGGCTCGCCGAGCGCCGGCAAATCTTCTTCCGAGCAAAAATCGTCCTGCGGGAACGCCGCCGAGAGAAATTCGCCGATGCGTTTCGAAATGGCGAGATCCGCCGCCGTCACGCGCGTGTCATCGCGCTTCCAATGACTTTCGACTTTGGAAAAATTTTCTTCAAAAAACGGAATGACGGACTGCACGACCTCGCGTGCCGCTTTGATGCGCTCGGCGGTTTCCATCGCAATTTTCCTCAAAGCGCGAAAACTTCGCGGCAATCGGCAACGGCGCCCGTCACGGCGGCGGCGGCGACCATGAGCGGAGACATCAGCAAAGTGCGTCCCGTCGGCGAACCTTGGCGCCCTTTGAAATTGCGATTCGACGTGCTCGCGCAAACCTGATCGCCGACGAGTTTATCCGGATTCATCGCGAGACACATCGAGCAACCCGCGAGTCGCCACTCAAAACCCGCTTCGCGGAAAATTTCGGCGATGCCGAGTTTTTCGCATTGTGCGGCGACGATTTGCGAACCGGGAACGGCGAGCGCTTTTACGCCCGGCGCAACTTTTTTCCCCTTGAGATATTTCGCGACCTGCGCGAAGTCCGAAAGGCGTCCGTTCGTGCAGGAACCGATGAACGCAACGTCGATTTTCGTTCCCGCGACGGGAACGCCCGGCGTGAAACGCGTGTAGCGGTAGGCTTCCTCGGCAGTCGCGGCATCAGCGGGAGCGAGCGTTTCCGGGCGCGGGAACGTCGCGTTCACGGGAACGCTCTGCGCGGGCGTGATGCCCCACGTCACGGTCGGCGCGATGTCGGCAGCGTCCACGTTCACGACATCGTCGTAAGTGCAATCGGGATCGCTCGCAAACGTTTTCCAACGCGCGACGGCGGCATCCCATTCTGCGCCCTGCGGCGCGAACGGACGTCCTTTGAGATAGGCAAAAGTCGTTTCGTCGGGATTGACGTAGCCGACGCGCGCGCCGCCCTCGATCGCCATGTTGCAAACCGTCATGCGCTCGTCCATGGAAAACGCGTCGAACACGCTCCCGCCGTATTCGTGCGCGAATCCGATGCCGCCGTCAACGCCGAGCAATCCGATAAGATGGAGCGCGACGTCCTTTGCCGTGACGCCGGGCGCGAGTTTTCCGTTCACGTTGATGCGACGCACTTTGAGCGGAGAAAATGCAAGTGTCTGCGTCGCGAGCACGTTGCGCACCTGCGATGTGCCGATGCCGAACGCGACTGCGCCGAACGCGCCGTGCGTCGCCGTGTGCGAATCGCCGCACGCGATTGTTTTCCCCGGTTGCGTAATTCCCTGCTCGGGGCCGACGATGTGAACGATACCTTGCGCTCCCGTGTTCGTATCAAAAAAGCGAATTCCGTTTTCGCGGCAATTTTTGCGAAGCTCGGAAATCATTTCCTGCGCGATTTTGTCCGGGAACGGCTCGGCGATACTCGTCGTCGGGACGATGTGGTCGACCGTTGCGAACGTGCGTTCCGGGTGCGCGACGGGGAGCTTCATATCGCGCAACATTCCGAACGCCTGCGGCGACGTTACCTCGTGAATGTAATGCACGGCGACAAAGAGCTGCGTTTGCCCGTTCGGGAGCGTCGCAACCGTGTGCGCGTCCCAGACTTTCTGAAAAAGCGTTTTACCCATAAGTGGGGGAAATTTAAGCGCGCGACGGCGTTCCCGCAAAAGAAAAATCGCCGCGCGGGAACGCCATTCACCCGCGCTTTGCCCAAATGCGCAGGCAGTTTAGGAGAAACGCTTCGAGCACGACGGCGACTTGCGCGTTCAATTCGAGCAAGCCGGAAAAATGTTCCAGCAATTCGCAGGATTTCGCGGTTTCGATGACGTAGGTTTTTCCCGTTGCGGCATCGTGCGAAAAGCCCGGAAGCAAATCTTCGATTCCCGCGAGCAGGCGCCGGCGCACGCCGCGCGACATGCCCTCGCGCATCGCATCGCGCTGTTCCGCCGTCGCGGCTTCGGGAATTTCCGCGTGTTCCCACGCTTCGTCCGTGAGCGCGTCGAGCAAGGCGACGAATCGCGTGACGAGTCCGTAAACGGAAAAAACGCCTGTGCCGATTTCGCGCACTGTTTTTCCCTCGCGCAAAGCGAAAATCCACGATGAAAAATCGTCGAGCCACGACGCCCAACGCGGGTCGTCAAACGTTTCCGTTCCGTGAATCCGGAAATGCAAACAGCGGGAACGAATCGTCGGGAGCACTTGATTTATTGCGCCGGAGAGCAGGAAAATCGTCGTTCCCGCGGGCGGTTCTTCGAGCGTTTTCAGAAATGCGTTTGCGGCGTCGCGCCCCATGCGTTCGGGTTCGTAAACGCAAGCGACTTTGCGTGTGCCGACCAACGGCGACTGCTGAATTTTGCGCACAAGCTGCACCGTGTTTTCGATGCTGATGCGCCGCATTTTATTTTCCGGGCGAATGCCGTGAAAATCGGGATGCGTTGCGGCGTTCCCGCCGAGAATTTTCCCGGCGAGCGCAAACATCAGCGCTTCGAGATTTTTCGGCGATTCGCCGGAAAAAAGCAACGCATGCGGCAAACGCCCGTCCGCCTCGGCGGCGAAAAGCGTTTGCGCCGTGCGCGAAGAAGCGAGCGTCTCAGGCAAATCGTCGGGAATATTCATCGCGAATTTTTTTTGAAATTTCATCGACGGAGAGCGCCGCGTCCACCACGAAAAAACGTTGCGGCGCGCGCGCGGCGAGTTCGAGATAGGCGGCGCGAACGCGCTCGTAAAAATCGCGCGGGAACGTTTCCATGCGGTCGGTTTTTCCACTTTCGGACTCACTCGCGCGGGAACACACGCGCGAAAATCCGAGCGCCGGATCGAGGTCGAGCAACACGGTAAAATCCGGCTCGAGCCCGCCCGTCGCAAACGCGTTGAGCGCAGAAATTTTCTCCGTTCCGAGCCCGCGCCCCGCGCCTTGATACGCGACGGACGAATCCGTGAAACGGTCGGCGACGACGATCGTTCCCGCTTCGAGCGCGGGAACGAGTTTTTCGCGAACGAGCTGCGCACGCGCCGCAGAAAAAAGCAACGCCTCCGCTTCGCCGCTCATGCGCTCACCGTAATCCGCGAATTTCAAAATCCGCCGCACGTCCTCGCCGAGCGCAGTTCCGCCGGGCTCGCGCGTAAGCAAAACGGCGTTCCCGCAACTTTCGAGAAACGCCGCGAAACGGGCGACCTGCGTCGATTTTCCGACGCCCTCCACGCCCTCGAACGTAATGAATTTTCCGCGCGACATGCTGTGTTCCATTCTCCGAATTTCGCGGGAACGCGCAATAACGTTTTTCGAAAACGAAAATCCGAATCTCGCCGATTTTTTCCGCGCAGCTCGCGATTGCCTTTTGAACGACGGCGGGACTAAACTTTTCTCCATGGACAAAATCTCCGTAAAAAACGCGCTCGCGGCGGGAACGCCGGGCGAAAAAGTGCTCGTGCGCGGCTGGGTGCGCACGCGTCGCGATTCAAAGACATTTTCATTCGTCGAAATCAACGACGGTTCCTGCATGAAAAATTTGCAGTGCGTCGTCGATGCCGGCTGCGACGGCTACGACTGCCTGCGGGAAGCGACGACGGGCGCGAGCGTCGCGGTCGCGGGAACGCTTGTCACCTCGCAAGGCAAGGGACAGAGCCGAGAGCTTCGCGCGGAAAAATTCGAAATTCTCGGCACGGCGCCCGATTCGTTCCCGTTGCAAAAAAAAGGACACACGGTTGAATTTCTGCGCTCGATCCCGCATTTGCGCGCGCGCACGAATCGTTTCGGCGCGATGTTTCGCGTGCGTTCCCGTCTCGCGTTTGCCGTGCATCAATTTTTCCAAAGCCGCGGATTCGCCTACGTGCACACGCCGATTATCACCGCGAGCGACTGCGAGGGCGCCGGCGAACTTTTTCGCGTAACGACGCTCCCGGCGGAAAATCCGCCGAAGAACGCCGACGGGAACGTCGATTTTTCGCAAGATTTTTTCGCGCGTCCGTCCTACCTCACCGTCAGCGGACAGCTCGAAGCGGAGACGCTCGCCTGCGCGCTCGGGAAAGTCTACACGTTCGGGCCGACGTTTCGCGCCGAGAACTCCAACACTTCGCGCCACGCGAGCGAGTTTTGGATGATTGAGCCGGAAATGGCTTTTTGCGACGTGCAGGAAGACATCAACGTCGCCGAAGCGCTCATTCGCCATCTCGTCGCAGACATTTTGGAAAATTGTCCGGACGAAATTGATTTTTTCAACAAATTCGTGGATCCGACTTTGCGGGAACGCCTCGCGCACGTCGTGGAAAAACCTTTCGTGCGCGTGAGCTACACCGAAGCGGTCGAAATCCTGCAACGCTCGGGAGAAAAATTCGAGTTCCCGATTCGTTGGGGCGAGAGTTTACAGAGCGAACACGAACGTTTTCTCACGGAAAAACATTTCAATTCGCCCGTCGCGGTTTTCGATTATCCGCGCGAAGCGAAGCCGTTTTACATGCGGCAAAATGATGACGGAAAAACCGTTGCCGCGACCGATTTGCTCGTTCCCGGAATCGGCGAAATCGTCGGCGGAAGCCAACGCGAAGAGCGTCTCGAAAAATTGCTCGCGGCGATGCGGGAACACGGGCTTTCGGAAAAAGATTACGGCTGGTACGTCGATCTGCGTCGTTTCGGGAGCGTGCCGCATGCGGGCTTCGGACTGGGATTCGAGCGCATGCTGATGTTTGTCACGGGCGAAGGCAACATTCGCGACGTGATTCCGTTCCCGCGCACGCCCGGACACGCCTAAAAAAACGCCGCGCGCAAAATCTGCGGCGGCGTTCGCGTTCCCGCGCGTTCACGGTTGCGCGGTCGATTCGTCGTCGCCGGGAAGCACCGAATTGAGGAACAAAGTCATTCGCTCCTGAATATTTTTCGGCTCAGGCTCGGTGAGCACGGCGCGCGCGAGCTCCTGCATCGCCGCCGTGTTCGTGTGGCGAAGAATGTAGCGGATTTTCGGCGCACAGCCGGGCGTCATGCTCAACGCGTCCACGCCCATGCCGAGCAAAAGCGGAGCAAACGCGGGATCACCGGCGATTTCTCCGCACACGGCGCAGGGAATTCTGCGGCGATGCGCAGCTCTCACGATGAAGTAAATGAGTTTGAGCACCGCCGGGTGATGCGGATTGTAAAGATGGGAAATTTTCGCGTTCCCGCGATCCACCGCCAACGTGTATTGCGTGAGATCGTTCGTGCCGATGCTGAAAAAATCGACTTCTTCGGCGATATTGTCCGCGATGACGGCGGCGGCGGGAATTTCAATCATCGCGCCGACGGGAACGTGCTCGTCAAAATTTTCTCCGCGGGAACGCAACTCGTCTTTCGCCTCTTCGAGAACCTCCTTGGCGGCGACGACTTCCGCGACGGAGCTGATCATCGGGAACATAATTTGAATTTTCCCGAACGCGGACGCGCGGAGAATCGCGCGAAGCTGATCCTTGAAAATGTCGCGAAATTCCAAGCAAAAACGAATTGCGCGGAAACCCATAAACGGATTTTCCTCGCGCGCCAAAAGACTGCTCGAAATGAGTTTGTCGCCGCCGATGTCGAGCGTGCGAATCGTTGTCGTGCTCGTTTTCGGGAGCGCGGCGACCACACTTCGATATTCCTCAAACTGCTGATCCTCGCCCGGGAAGCGATCGCGCCGCAGAAAAACGCCCTCCGAACGAAACAGCCCGATGTTCCCGAGACGATTTTTCAACATGGATTCGACATCGCCGGGACCGCTGATGTTGGCTTCGAGGTGAAATTTTTTGCCGTCCGGCGTTTCGTCGGGAAGCCCGATTTCCTTTTCAATCACGGCGGCAAGGCGGGAACGCTGGCGCGAAATCGACGAGTAGCACGCGAGCGTTTTTTCGGAGGGATTGATGTAAATGATGCCTTTTTCGCCGTCCACGAGCACGTCATCGTCCTGCGCGATGCGCAATGTCGCGTTGCGCAAACCGACGACTGCGGGAATGCCCATTCCGCGCGCGACGATTGCGGCGTGGCTCGTGCGATTGCCGACATCGGTGAGCAACGCGAGCACGTCGGAGCGCTCGAAAGTCGTTGTCTCCGACGGCGTGAGATCTTCCGCAACGATGACGCGTCCGGAAAAACGTTCGGACGCGCCGTGAAGCGAAATTCCAAGCAAATTTTTCAGCACGCGCTGGGTGACGTCGCGAATGTCCGACACGCGTTCCTTGAGATAATTGTCGTCCAATCCGTCAAAAAATTCGATGTAATGCCGCGCCGTGGAATTGAAGCAGTGTTCGGCGTTCAAACCTGTTGCCGCCATCGCTTTGAGCGTTTCGCCGACGATTGCGGGATCGTCCAACACGAGCAGGTGCGCATCAAAAATATCCGCCTCGGCATTTGCGCCGCGGGAACGCACGTCGGCGGCGAGACTTGCGATTTGCGTCCGCGTTTCTTCGATCGCTTTTTCGAAACGGCGAACTTCCTCCGCCTTGCTCGCGTCATCGATTTTGTAGCAAGGCACGTCTTCAATGCTGCGTTGCAGAAAAACAAAGGCTTTCCCGCGAACAACGCCCGGCGAGCAGCCGACGCCTTGAAGACGAAACTCCTGTTTCTTAAATTCCTCGCTCATGGAGCGCAAGGGTATCGTTTTTTTCCGCAAAGTCGAGAGCGCCCTTCCGTAAATGGCAGGGAATGCAGGGCTCGAACCTGCGACCGACGGTTTAGAAAACCGCTGCTCTATCCACTGAGCTAATTCCCCGAAAATAAGACGGGAAGTTTATGACGCATCGGTTTCCTTTTTTCAATACAAGTCTGTTTTCGCCTGCGGCAAAATTAAGGAAACTTTTCTCCCGCGAAAAAAAAAGATTTACGGGCTTCCGAAAAATATTAAAATGATTACAAAAATAAAAAAAACGAACACACGAATTTTTCCGACAGCAAACAAAAACACCAAACGAAAGAATAATACGATGAAATCGATCAAAGGCACACAAACAGAAAAGAACCTCATGCATTCCTACGTGGGCGAATCGCAGGCGCGCATGCGCTACACGTTTTTCGCGAGCAAGGCGAAAAGCGAAGGCTTCGTCCAGATTGCCGACATCTTCTCGGAGACGGCGGACCAGGAAAAGGAGCACGGCAAACGCTTCTTCAAGTTTCTCGAGGGCGGCATGCTTGAAGTGTTCGGCGCATTCCCGGCGGGCGTCATCGGCACGACTGCCGAAAATCTGAAAGCCGCCGCCGAGGGCGAACACGGCGAATGGGCGCTCGATTATCCGAAATTCGCGGACATCGCCGACCGGGAAGGTTTCCCGGAAATCGCGACCGTGTTCCGCAATGTCGCCGTTGCCGAAAAACAGCACGAAAAACGCTATCTCGGTCTGCTCGCGAATCTGGAAAAAGGCACGGTCTTCAAAAAGGACGGCAAAGTCTGGTGGCGTTGCCGCAACTGCGGCTTCATCTGCGAAGCTTCCGAAGCGCCGATCGTCTGCCCGGCGTGCGCGCACCCGCAAGCGCACTTCGAACTGCTCGCCGAAAACTGGTAATTTCCCGCTCCGCGGGAGAGAAGAATGGTGGACTGGTGAACTGGTCTACTGGTGGACTGGTAAAGTGTGATTTTTGCCAAAGGCAAAAATGAAGTGAGAACTATTCACCATTCACTATTCCCTATTCATTTTTTTTCGCCCGTGGCGAAAAAAAAAACGTTCCCGCGAGAGATCTCGCGGGAACGCAAACTAATCACATGAAAACC
>CAVEBA010000059.1:0-496 GCA_963613695.1 Sphaerochaetaceae bacterium | reverse complement strand
AAGCGCTTCCGCGCCCGCGAGCAAGCCGAACATCGACGGCTCGGGAACGGCGGAAGAATCCGTCAGCTTCAGTTTGAGCGTGCTGCCGTTCTCCGTTTTCTCAACCGCCCATTCGCGCTTCCAATTCGAGTAATTACCGAAAACCGAACCGGCGGCGGCAAGAGCTTCGACATCGGACGCTTCGAGCTCGTTCCCCTTATATTGAATCGCGCTACTCGAAGAAGAAAGAATCGACAGCGTGGTGCCGCTTTCGATGCTCACGTTTGAAAAATCGAGCACGAGTTTCGCGCCGGAAGCAAACGAAACCGCGTTTGCATTCGTCGCGCCGGTCGTGTTCACGGAAAGCTTCAGTGTGCCTTGCCCGTTAATCAAAATCGTTGCACTGTCGGCGGAATAACTGCCGAGATCGAGCGTTCCCTCCGTGCGGTCTCCCGCAGTAATCTTTCCCGCGACCATGTCCGACGCGCCGTATTTCAGCGTTCCCGAAGCATAAACG
>CAVEBA010000058.1:5006-10321 GCA_963613695.1 Sphaerochaetaceae bacterium | reverse complement strand
GCTCTGGACACGACGATGGCCGCCGGGAAGATTGATTTCCACGAGCTGAATCGGGCGAAAAAGGACACAGTCGCGATATTAAAATTGATTTGCAAGTATTTCCCGCAATTGAAAACAACGCGCTTTTGCAAACGAACGGATTTCTACAGTCTCGCCTACTTGTTGTGGGAATTCAAGACCCGAGGATTCGTGATAAATTCGGGAACTGCGCGCACCGCATGGGAGTATTTGAAAGACTTCGGCGCAGCTGTGGACGAGCTTCGCGAAAGACAGCGGAAAATGAAAAGAATCGATGAAGTCGCAGACGCCTCATTTAAGAAATATCTCGAAACAACGGCAGAGGGAACAGATAGTATACGGCAACGAAAAACGCGCCACGAGATTTTGGAGGGGCTCTTGAAAAATCTTTTTCAAGTGAAAGATGGTCGTCGAATCTTCAGCGAGGAACAACGTCGTGTAATCTGGGCACGAAGCGAAAATAAGCGATGCGCGCGATGCAAAATTCCGCTGACTTTTGAAGATTTTACAATAGACCATGTCGTACCTCACAGTCGCGGAGGGAAAACATCGCTTTCGAACGCAAAAATTTTGTGCCGAAGCTGCAACTCCTCAAAAGGAAACAGATAGGTTAAAAATCTATCGCACCCCTCGCGGGAACGTTGCAATCGATTCGCAGGTAAAACAAATTCCCGCGACGAAGAAAAAATCCGCCGCCGTTCCCGCGCCCCGCACGAAAAAAGGGAAGCGGGGAAATCTGTGATCATCTGCGCAATCTGCGGCAAAAAAATCTCTTGCCGCAGATGTCGCAGATAAACACAGATTTCTTTTTAAGAAAAATCCGCGCGCTACTCCTAAACTCCTCAACCTTTTCAACTCCTCAACTGTTTTCAAACTTGCTTCTGCGGTGGCGGGAACGCAAAATGGCGGGCGATCCGGAATCGCGCCCCCGCCTTTCGGAGTTTTGAATGCAGAAAAAATACCCGCGCATTATTCCCTCAAAAAATATTCCGAATTTCATATGAAAGAACTTGTGCTTTTCATCGACGGTCAAACCGTCGGACCGTTCCCGCAGGAAGAAGTTGAAACGCGTTTCGCCGCGGGCGAATTTTCGGCGGAAACGCCTTGCGCCGAAGCGGGCGCGACGGAGTGGAAAACGCTCGCGGACTTCGTTCCCGCCGCGAAAAAACACGGCGTCCGGATTGCGCGAAAGACGCAGGCGGAAGTCGCGGAAATGAAAGTAGCGACTTCCGAAAAACTCGATCCCGAGGTGCGAAAAAAACTGCTGCTCTACAATTTGGCGGATTCCGTTTCCGTGGACAAATTCACGCCCGTTCAGGCAGAAGCGGCGATTCAAATTTACGAAGCCGCGCTCAAAAAAGGGAAAAAACTCAAAATCGCCGCCGGCATCGGTGCGCTTGTCGGTTCCTTTGCGCTTGCGTTTGCGTTTTTCAATTACGTTCCCGTGAGCACGGCGCCCGGCGGACAAAAACTGAAAATTTTCGAAACTTTCTTCGCGTCGGAGCCGAATCCCGAATACGCGAAAACGGCGAAACGCATTGCCGCGGAAGCGGAGAATTTGCGCGAGCTGCGGGAAGAAGTTGCCGCCGCGCGTTTTTCTGCGCCGCGTGGCGCGGGATCGCCGCGAGATGCATTTCTGAGCAACGTTGTTATCGAAAATCCCGACATTTCTACGGTTACGGGAACGGTGGATTTTTCTGCGCTCGCGCAGATGATTTCGCCGAAATTGCTCGCCGCCGCGACGTTTGAAGTCGTGCAGCTCGGACGCGTGAACGGCGATCTCGAGCGGCTGATTCAAGCACAAAACGAAACGTTCGCGTATTGTTCAAAACCGTTCTGGGACGAATCCGAGCTACGCGCCGCCATCGCCCGCGAACTCGCCCCGGAATATCCCGCCGATCCCGCCGTTTCCGAGAGCGCGGAATTCGTAAAAAATCTGCGTTCGTTCCGTCTCAAAAATCCGGAAGCGCAACTCGATCGCCTTGCGCGGCGCGCCGGCGAGCTCGCGCGCAATCCGAGCGTTGCCGCGAAGATTCAATCTTTCGTGCGGGAAAAAATGAAAGAAGCGCCGAAGCTTCCGCCCAAGGCAGACGCGCGCAACCAGAAATCGCGTCGAAATTCCGGCGTTCCCGCCGCGGGAACGCAGCCGGCGGACAAGCTCGGGCGCACTGCCGCGTGGGCGGCGAATCGCCTGCCGCCGTTTCTCGAAGATTTTGCAACTTGGCTCAAAGACAACGAAATTTACTATTCGCGCGAGGCGCGCGCCGCCGTGTGGACGGCGTTCGTGAAAAACGAACTTCCGAAAATAGAAGAAGCAACGGCGAGTTGCCGCCAGCGCGTTCCCGTCGAGGCAAGCGGCGCGTTCGTGCTGGACGGTCGAAACTCGCGAGGGTTGCTCGTCGTTGCGCATTTTCCCGGCGCGGGCGATGTGTGGTTCATTCCCGCGACGGAAGAATCCGACACTTCGCGCACGCTCGCGATTCGCGATTTGTCGGTCAACCGTCGGACGCTTCAGCCCGAGGACGTGCTCATGGACGAACGCTACGTCATCGCCGAAAAACAAAAGACGGGCGGCGTGCCCATGGTCGCGAGCGGAAAACTTATGGGGCGCGAAATCTTTATCGTGCGCACGAGTCCGGAATGGTTTTTCGTGACCGCAGAAAAAGTGCCGAACGCCGAAGACACGTCCGCGCGCCGTCCCAAGGTGTTGCTCGGCGTTCCCGCAGAATTTTTCGAATCCGTCAACATCGGCGATGCCGTGCCGATGGAAACGTTGCTGACGTTTGAGCGCTTCGCGCGCGTTTCCGAACCGTCCGCCGCCGGGCGCTTGATGCCGATTCCGTCGGACAAAACGGAAGCCGTCAAAGAACAGCAGGCGGAAGCGGGAATCGCGTTCCCGCCGCCGCCGGAAAAATATTCTCCGCCGCCGCCGAAACCGAAAGTGCCGGAAGCTGACGTTCCCGCAACGCCCGCCGAAGACGCCGTTCCCGCAGAAGCGGAAAACGTTCCCTCCGAAGCGGAAGCCGCGCCGGAAGCCGTTCCCGAGCCGGAAGCGAGCGACGCCGAAAGCTGAGCGCAGCGATTTTCTTTTTTCAAAAATTACCCCAAAACTCCGTTGCTCTCTCGCCATGATGTTCCCCGAAAAAAATGCCCCGCATCAGGTTTTTTCCGATGAGCTTCAAGTCGCCTGCTACAAAATCACGGGTTGCGCGATCGACGTGCTCAACACGCTCGGACCCGGGCTTCCCGCCGAAGTTTACGAGGAAAGTATGCGAATCGAAATGGATCGGCGCGGGATCGCTTACGAGAAAGATTGCCGATGCACGCTCACTTACGCCGGCGAATCCGTCGGCGAGGTGCGCGCGCCGTTTGTCGTCGCCGGGCGGCTTGTCGTTGCCTGCCTTGTTTCGGAAATTTTCAACGAGACGGATTATTCGCGCTACATCGGCATTTTGCGTGCGTTCGGGCTTCCGCTGGCGTTGCTGCTCAATTTTCAGTTCGGCAAACTCCAATGGAAAAAAATTCCTCACGGAATGCTCCCGCAAAAAGCGGACTGACCGCGCGTTCCCGCGGGAACGCGTTCTGCGTGCGCGAAAATCGTTCCCGCAACGTTTGCGCTTAATTCTTTTTCGAACGCTTTTTTGAGGCGCTCGGAAGTTTGTATTTTTCGAAAGCCTTGTAGTCCGGCGGGAGCGGCGCTTCGGCGGACGGACGCGCGTTGATTCCGGCGGCGACGTAGCGTTTTTGCTGAACGGCGACACGATTGAGAAATTCCGCGTAATTGCGATTTTCGCGTCGGCTCCACGTTGCCTCGCTCATCGCGCACATGCGCGGGAAAAAGTGAAATTCGACGATTTGTGCGTTCTGCGCTTTTTCTCCCCAAAAACACGCTTGCGCACCGAGCACGTGTTTTTCGAGCGCGGGATCGAGTCCGCGCGGGATCGGATCGAAATCCCACGCCTGTCTCATCGGCATGATTCCGCCCTGCGAAAAAAGCACGCTGCGATCTTTTTCGTCGTAGCCCCAGTTGTAATAGCATCTCGGGCGCGTGCAAACGATGAGATCCTCGCCGCAATTCGGGGCGATTTTCGGATCCGTGTATTCGCGCCAATGCATGACGGTGCAACCTTTCGGAATGCCGCCCTCGGTGATTTCGTCCCACGCGATAATTTTGCGTCCGTGAGCTTCAAGAAATTTTTGCATGCGCGCGATCGTGTAAGACTGCAGCTTGTCCTCCGCCGAGCGTTTGTGCTTCGTTCCCGCGACGACGACTTCCTCGGCGACAAGTTTTTCGTCGCGAATGCGTTTTTGACAATTCGGGCAATTTTTCCAATCGCCTTTCGGGCATTCGTCCGCGCCGAGATGGATATATTTCCCCGGGAACAGCGCGAGCACTTCCGTAAAAATGTCTTCGAGAAATTTGAACGTTTCCTCTTTTCCCGGACAATAAACCGGACCGTAAACGCCGCCGACGAGCGGCATTCCGCCGGGGCGATTTCCCGTGCAAGTGTATTCGGGATAGGCATACACGGCGGCGCGCGCGTGCCCGGGAATTTCGATTTCGGGAACGATCGTGATGAATCGCTCGGCTGCGTAGGCGACGATTTCCTTCACGTCTTTCTGCGTGTAAAATCCGCCGTATTGCCCTTGCGCATTCCAGCAGGCGGAATCGTCCTTTGAAAGCGGATACTGCCCGCGCGGTTCCGATTTCGGCGTTTCGCCGACGAGCATGTTTTCGCGCCACGCGCCGATCTTCGTCAGATTCGGATATTTTTTAATTTCGAGACGCCAGCCTTGATCCTCGGTCAAATGCCAGTGGAAGCGATTGATTTTATGCCACGAGAGCGCGTCGATAATTTTTTTCACTTCCTCTTTCGTGTAAAAATGCCGTGCGCAATCAAGATGCACGCCGCGCCACGCGAAACGCGGCTCGTCGGAAATTTTCGCGCAAGGCAAACTCCACGAAACGCCGTCTTTCACCGGTTTGCGGGAATAGATTTCCGGCGGCATCATTTGGCGCAAGGTTTGCAATCCGTAAAAAAGCCCCGCCGGCGTTTTCGCGGAAACGAGCGCGCGGGAAGACGTTATGTCGAGCGTGTAGCCCTCGTCGCCGAGTTTTGAATTTTTTTTGAGCTCGAGTCGCACGGTGTTTTTGCCGGTGCCCTTTTCCGCGACTTTGAGTTTCATTCCCGTGGCGGCGGCAATTTCGCCCGCGAAATAAGTCGCGACCGGCTTCGCTTCCTTTGCGGAAAAAACGATGAGCGTTTCCGGAGAAAAAATAAATTTCCCGGTCTTGG
>CAVEBA010000058.1:0-4996 GCA_963613695.1 Sphaerochaetaceae bacterium | reverse complement strand
GAATTATCGCGTGCGCGGAATTTTTCGCTTCGTCTTTTTTCGCAAAAAGCGTTCCCGCGACAAACAGAAACGCCAGCGCGACAACGAAAATTTTCTTCGACGACGACAGCACAAAGCGAAATGTGGCGAACGAAAGCATGATGCGGGGAATCATGCGTTTTTTTCGCGGGAGCGTCAATCGCGCCGGAGGATTTCGCGTTCCCGCGAAAAAAATTTCCTTGCGCGCAAGGCGAGTTCGGTTAACATCTCGGGCAGTGCTCGTTCGGAACGGCGTTCCCGTGAAAAATTACCCTTACACCAATTCCGCGCGAACCGCGAAACACTATTTTTCCCCGAAATTCAAAAAGCTCACGATTTTTTCCTAAACAATTCTTCTCAACCCCGAGTAATCAAAGAAAGATTAAATCTATGTCATCCTCCCCGAAAGTTATCTGCGTAATTATGGGCGGCGGTCGCGGAACCCGCCTCTATCCGTTGACTGCAACGCGTTGCAAACCCGCAGTTCCGCTCGCCGGCAAATACCGACTGATCGACATTCCGATCAGTAATTGCCTCAACTCCGGCTTCAACAACATCTACATCCTCACGCAGTTCAACACCGCGTCGCTGCACCACCACATTCAGCGCACGTATAAACTCGACGTCTTCGGGCGCGGTTGCGTGGACATTCTCGCCGCCGAACAAAGCATGGAAAGCGAAGCGTGGTATCAGGGAACGGCGGACGCCGTGCGCCACAACCTTCAGCACTTCGTGATGAAGGACGATGACTTGATGCTCATTCTCTCCGGCGACCAACTTTTCCGCATGGATTTCCGCCCGATGATTCGCCAGCACCTCGAGCAGAAAGCGGACGTCACCATCGCCGCCAAGGCAATGCCGAAAACCGAAGTTTCCGGGCTCGGCGTCATGCGCGTGCGGGAAAACAGCGAAATCTGCGAATTCGTCGAAAAACCGAAAGACCCGAAAGTCATCGACTCGCTCGTCATCGGCGGCGCGCTTCGCGCAAATCTTTCCGACAAATCGGATCGCCAGTATTGCCTCGCCTCGATGGGCATTTACGTTTTCAGCGGAAAATTCATCAAGGAATGCCTTGCCAACAACATGAAAGACTTCGGCAAGGAAGTCATTCCCGGATTGCTCGGCAAAAACAAGCTCGTCGCCCACGTTTTCGACAGCTACTGGGAAGACATCGGAACGGTGCGTTCTTTCTGGGAAACCAATCTCGCGCTCACCGATCCGATCCCGCCGTTCGATTTCTTCGACGAACGCGATCCGATTTACACGCACGACCGTCTCCTTCCCGCCGCAAAAATTAACGCCTGCACGTTCGACCGCGTCATTTGCGCGGAGGGCGCAATTCTTACCAACGCCAAGTTGCACCGTTGCGTCGTCGGCGTTCGCGCCGTCATCAACAATGCGACGCTCTCGAACGTCGTCATGATGGGCGCGGACTTCTACGAAACGCTCGACGAAATCGTCGAAAATAAATCGACCGGGCACACGTCCGTCGGCATCGGCGAAAACTGCGTTATCGAAGACGCGATTATCGACAAGAACGCCCGCATCGGCGACGGTTGCGAGCTTTCTCCGCACGGGATCGCCGACGGCTGGGAAGAAAACGACATCTGCGTCCGCGACGGCGTGCTCATCGTCAAAAAAGATGCCATCGTTCCCGCGGGAACGAAGCTCGGCGAATTGTCGAAAAAATAAAGCGCGCCGAGCGGCAAACAACGCGCAAACCTTGAATCCGCAAAATTCCAACGGCGAAATTTCAAGCCCCCGCGAACGCCTTGAGCGACGCGGGGCGCGTTGTCTCTGCGATGACGAGCTTCTCGCCGTTTTGCTTGAATTGAGCTCGCCCACGAAAAATTCTTCGCCGGAGGCGGACGCCCGTTGCGTGCTCGATTCCGCCGACGGTTCGTTTTTTCAGCTTTCCCGCTGGGAAATTTCGGATTTTTCCGCGCTCGGGCTGACGTGGCGCCGCGCCTGTGCGCTCACCGCGGCGTTTGAGCTCGGACGCCGCATCGAAGAGCGCACCGAATTTTCCGCGCCGATTCGCGATGCCGCGGACGTCTTTCGTTTTTTCGAACGCAAGGCGCTCCCGCTCGATCGCGAAAAATGTTGGGTGCTTTGCACCGATGCGAAAAATCGCATAATTCGATTTGAAGAAATTTCTGCGGGAACGGCGAACAGTGCGGCGTTTCATCCGCGCGATTTTTTGCGTCCGGCAGTTCGCGCCAACGCAAACGGAATTCTGCTCGTGCACAATCACCCCAGCGGAGATTCCTCGCCGTCCGCCAACGATATCCGCATCACGAAAACGCTCGCCGATGCGTGCAGAATTTTTGAAATTCGCCTGCTCGATCACGTCGTTATCGGGCGACGCAACATTCCGCCGCACACGCGCGGATTTTTTTCCTTTGTCGATGCCGGTTTAATTTGAAAAAAAAAGAAATAGCTCCTATGAAAAAATCTGCTCTCCCCGCCATTTTGTTTTTTGCGCTGATTGCCGCGCTGCACGCCGCCGACGTTCCCGCGCGCCCTGCATCTGCGGGAACGCACGTCGCCGCCGGCAACATGCACAAACTTTTCATTCCCGCAAAAACCGAGTTTTCCGGCGTTTCCGTGAAATTCTCCGGCGAACGGCTTTTTCTCGTGGAAACCACCGTCAACGGCGTTCCCGCGAAAATGCTCGCGGACACCGGCGCCTCGCACACTTCGCTCGATCTCGAATGGGCGCGAAAAAATTTCCCCGACGCCGGATTTCGCCGAGCGGCGACCGACGGCGGCGACGATGCATACAAAGTTTCATCGCAGGAAATTCCGCTCATGCCCGTGAATCGCTTCGAAATCAGCGGGAACGTGTTTCAGGGATTTTTCATGCCGCTCGCGGATTTGCGCGGATTGCGCGCCGCGTTGCCGGAGTTGCGCGACGTTGTCGGCGTGCTCGGCATGAACACGATGA
Organism: Sphaerochaetaceae bacterium; assembly: GCA_963613695.1. Taxonomy (GTDB): domain Bacteria; phylum Verrucomicrobiota; class Verrucomicrobiia; order Opitutales; family UBA953; genus Spyradosoma. The sequence continues at coordinate 2,031 of CAVEBA010000058.1, read as the reverse complement.
CGCTTGCGCCGTGCCGAATTTCTTTCGGGAAACGCGAGCTTCAATGGCTCGACCGCGCCGCGCTCAACGCCGTTCCCGCGAAAAAACGTCTTTTCTCCACGGCAGTTCCCGGAACGGAATGCCGGCTCGTCGCCGTGTTTTCGCCGAAAGACCCGCGCACTTCCGTTTTCGCGCTCATCGATTGCGGAGCCATGGACACTTCCCTGCCCGCCGCGTTTTGGTGCGGAGAACTTCCGCAAAAACGCCGCGCGCTCGTAACGACGCACGACGGCGTCCGCAGCAAAGAAATCGCTTTCGGCGTTCCCGCGCCGCTGAAATTTTCAAACGATTTTTCGCTCCCGAACGTTTCGCCGAAATTGCTCGCGCCCGACGAACCGCAAAAAATTCTTCTCGGGGCGGACGTGCTTTCTCGCATCGATTTGATTTTTGATCGCGAGACGGAAAGCGTTTTCGCCGTCGTTCCCGCAGAAAGCGACGCGCAATAATATTTTTCCGCGCTCAGCAAACGAGCGAGCGGAAATCAAAAAACGCGTGCGAAAGCCCGCCGGGAACGCCTTTGACGATGACGGAAACGGCATCGTGCGAGTGCAGCGATTCCAAGTGCGCGCAGGTAATGCGAAAATCGAGCACGCGCGGATCGGCGTTGAATTCCGCAAAAAGCAAGCGCGCGGCGTCTTCCACGAATTTGTAGTAAGCGCCGTTGAGCTCGGCGAACGCCTGTTCGTCCTCGCGTTTCACCATCACCTGTGTCTCCGTGTGAAGCGCGCGCAGGCAAAGTTTTTGAAAATCTTCGACGGAAATTCCGCTCGCGGGATCGACTTCCGCGAGAATGCGCGCTTTCGAGCGTTGCGAATGCGGAATGCCGAGCACATTGCGCGACGAACGCGCGTGTTCGGACAATTCCGCAGAGCACGGGCACGCCGACGAATACACAAAATCAAAATGCGTGAACGCGCGAAATTTTCCGTTCCCGCAAATGCCTTCGTAAGCGCAAGTGTAATACTGATAGCCTTCGAGCCCGCTGCGCAGACTTTTTTGCAAAATCGGATAGTTGAAATCCACGCGCAACTGCGCACGGGAACTCCCGATTTCGGAAAGATATTTTTCGAGAACCGAACGCAGGGTCTGATGCGTAAAAACTTCGTCGCGAAATTCGTAGAAAAGCCGAACAATGCGCGACATGTTAATGCCCTTGTGCGCGGCATCGAGCGAAACCGTTCCCGTAACCGACGCTTCCACGGCAACGGGCGCGCCGCTCGCCGAAGCGATTTTCAGCGGAAGTCGGAAATTGGACATGCCCACCTGCAACAACGGAACGGAGCCGCCGGGAATGGCGGTTTCGTTGCGATTCTGCATATCGGGAAGCGATGCGCGATACTCGGGCGTCACCTCGAAGTCCGCATCATAAAATCTCAATGGAGAGTTCTCGTTCATTACGAAAAGAGTCGCAAGCATTTCACTTTTCACCCGTCTTGTAAAGCCGCTTAAACTCGCCCGCCGTCGAAATTTGCAACCGATTTCGGCTTGCCCGCGGAAACGCCGTTTTTCAAAATCGCCGGCGTCAAAATTTCCTTCCTCATGGATCCCTGCTCCATTTTGTTCGGCTTTTTCTGCGTGCTGTTTATCGCTTACGCCGTGCTCGACGGGTTTGACCTCGGCATCGGCATCATTTTGCCGTTGTTTCGCGACGATGACGAACGGCGGCGCGCGCTCGACGCCGTCGCTCCCGCGTGGGACGGGAACGAACTTTTTCCGCTCGCGGCGGGCGGCGCGTTCCTTGCGGCGTTCCCGCGCGTTTTCGCAAGCGTTTTCGACGGTTTTTCCGTGGTGCTGATTCTGATACTCGGCGCGTTAATTTTTCGCGCAATCGCTCGCGGCGTGCGGAGTAAATGCAAAAATTTCGCCGCGCGGGAACGGTGCGACAAAATTTTTTCCGCGTGCAGCGTGCTCGTCGCGCTTTTGCTCGGCATCGTCGCCGGGAATCTCGTCACGGGCGTTCCCGTGAACGCCGCGGGCGAAATTGACGCGGGA
>CAVEBA010000057.1:0-10497 GCA_963613695.1 Sphaerochaetaceae bacterium | reverse complement strand
CCAGTCCCGAAGCGACTTCGAAGAGATGTCGCACGGCAGACGCGTCCGCAAAACTCGCGGAATTTTTCAAAATTTCATCGGCGGGAACGCCGGAAATTTGCGCGGCGACTTCGGCGATTTTTTCAGCGGAAGCGCCCTCGCCTGCAACGTAAAATTCCACGCGGTTGCAGGTTGAAAGCACGACGCATTCCGAAAACGCCGCGAACGCGCGTTCCGCGTAAAGCGCGGCGAGGCGTTCCCGCGAGAGCGAAAGCCGCTCCAACACGGAAATTTCCGCCGAGCGAAAACTGCACGACAGCGCGAAAATGCGAGCGCAAGGCGCGGCGGGAACGCTGTTCATTGCGCGGTTTCCTCCTGCGCCGCAACGGCGGAATCAGCGGCGAAAGTTGCATTTTTCACGCACGCGAAACCGCCGAGAAAAACGAGCGCGGCAACGAAAATTCCCAGCCCGAGCCGAGCAAATTTCAGCGCGGAAAGGCGTCCGCTCCGACGAAGCAGCGCCGCCGAGGAAAAGCCCAAAAACATCGCAACGGCGAGCGCGGTTTTGTAGAGCGCGAGCACGGAAGTAATTTTCCCGCCGCCGAAAAGCACCGCAACGCCGAGCGCCGCGCCGACGCCGAAAATCACCGTTCCCGCGGAACAAAGCCGCCCGCCGATGCGATCCAGCGACGCCAAATCCGGAAGCCGCGAAAAAAACGCACCCGTTCGCCGCGCGCGCAGAGCGCGATTTTGAATCAAAAAGATAAGCCAAACCATCGCCGCCGCAGAAAAACACGCGAACCCGATCGTGATGAATCCGGCGTGAACGCCTGCCCACGGCAACGCGGTGCCGAGCGTTCCCGCGGGAACGACCGGCGTGTCCCAACCGCGTCCGCCTGCGAAACCCGCGGCACAGAGCAACGCCGCCGCTCCCGTGCCGAAAATCAGCGGCACGCGCAACGACCACACCGCACGCAAAAACAAAACCGAAAAAACCGCTGACCAACCGAGGCACTGAAATATTTCAAAAACGTCCGATGCCGGGAACGCGCCGTCATCGCTCCCGCGCACGAAAAGCGCCCAGCTGAGCGTTGCCCACGCGACAACGGCGAGAATTTTTTCCGCGCGTTGCCAACGGCGTTCCCGCGGGCGCTCGGTCGCGACAAACGCGAACGCCGCGGCGAAAAAAAACAGCGCCGCCGCGCAAGCGAAAATTTCACGATTTTCAAAAAATTCGAGCATCGTTCGTCATCAGCAAAATTTACTCGCGCGCAAAGCGGCGATATTTGATGCGGTGCGGGCGGTCGGCATCGTGTCCGAGCCGCTTGTGCAATTCCGCTTCGTAGGACGAATAATTTCCCTCGTGCCAGTAAATTTGCGAATCGCCCTCGAACGCGAGAATGTGCGTCGCGACGCGGTCGAGAAACCAGCGGTCGTGCGTGATGACGACGGCGCAACCCGCGAACGCGTTGAGCGCATCTTCGAGCGCGCGAATCGTGTTCACGTCGAGATCGTTTGTCGGTTCGTCGAGCAGGAGCACGTTTGCGCCGCTTTTGAGCATTCGCGCGAGATGCACACGATTGCGTTCGCCGCCCGAAAGCGAGCCGACGAGCTTTTGCTGTTCCGCGCCCGTGAAACCGAAGCGCGCCGCGTATTGCCGCGCGGGAACGCGAGCCTTGCCGAGCTCGACGATTTCGTTCCCGTCGGAAATCACTTCCCACAGCGGTTTGGAATTATCGAGCGCGTCGCGCGACTGATCGACGTAGGCGAGCTTCACGGTTTCGCCGAGCGTGAGCGTTCCCGCGTCGGGTTTTTCCGCGCCCGTAATCATTTTGAAAAGCGTTGTTTTGCCGGCGCCGTTCGGTCCGATTACGCCGACGATTCCGCCCGCCGGAAGCGTAAAATTTACATGATCGAGCAACAGACGATCGCCGAAACCTTTGGTCAAATTTTTTGCGACGAGCACTTTTTCGCCGAGACGCGGTCCCGCGGGAATGAAAATTTCCATCGTCTTTTCCTGTTCGCGTTCGTCCTGCGCGAGCATGTCTTCGTAAGCGCGCAGACGCGCCTTGTTTTTTGCGAGACGTCCGCTCGGCGAAGTCGCCGCCCATTGGCGTTCCCGCTCCATTGTTTTTTGGCGCGCGGAAGCGACTTTTTCCTCGGCGGCGAGACGCTTTTCCTTTTGTTCGAGCCACGACGAATAATTGCCTTTCCACGGGATCCCGTAGCCGCGATCGATTTCGAGAATCCAACCGGCGACGTTATCGAGAAAATAGCGATCGTGCGTGATCGCGATGACGGTGCCTTTGTATTGGTGCAAATGGCGTTCGAGCCAATCGATCGTCTCGGCGTCGAGGTGATTCGTCGGTTCGTCGAGCAGAAGAATATCGGGTTCGCGCAGGAGCAAACGGCAGAGCGCAACGCGGCGTTTTTCTCCGCCGGAGAGCGTTCCCGCGAGCGCGTTTTCGTCGGGACAGCGCAGAGCGTCCATCGCCATTTCAATGCGGGAATCGAGTTCCCATGCGCCGGAAGCATCGAGTTTTTCCTGAATTTCGCCTTGTCGTGCGAGGATTTTTTCCTGCGCGGCGGGATCGTCGGTTTCGCCGAGCGCGACGAAAGTTTCGTCGTAATCGTCGAGCAATTTTCGCGTTTCCGCAACGCCCTCTTCGACGCATTCGCGCACGGTTTTTTCCGGATCGAGTTTTGGTTCCTGCTCGAGATAGCCGATTGAGTAGCCGGGCATGCAGGAAACATCGCCCTCGAACTGCTTGTCCACGCCCGCCATGATTTTGAGCAGCGTGGATTTGCCGGAACCGTTCACGCCGAGCACGCCGATTTTTGCACCGTAAAAATACGAAAGCGAAATGTCTTTCAATATCGGTTTTTTCTCGAAGCCTTTCGAGAGGTGCGACATCGTGCAAATGATTTTTTCTTCAGCCATGGGAAAAATTTTGCGGGTGTTCGCGTTGCACGTTCGGCGAGGAAATCAGCGCGTGAGCGCGGCGACGAATGCGGGCTTGTCGGGCGCATTGAAAAACGCCGTTCCCGCGACGAGCGTGTCCGCGCCCGCGTCGAGACAAAGCGGCGCCGTGTTTGCGTCCACGCCGCCGTCCACTTCGATGCGCCAGCTCGCGCCGCGTTCCCGCCGCCACTGCGCGATTTGGCGAATTTTCGGCAAGACGTCGGCGATGAATTTTTGTCCGCCGAAGCCCGGAAAAACGGACATCACGAGCACGAGATCGACGTCGTCGAGATACGGCAAAATCGCTTCGGCGGGCGTGTCCGGATTGAGCGAAATTCCCGCCTGTTTGCCGAGCGCGCGAATGCGGTGAAGCGTTTCGCTTTTCGGGAAATCCGGCTCGACGTGCACGGTGATGAGATCCGCGCCCGCTTCGGCAAATTTTTCGATGTATTTGTCCGGGCGCGCGAGCATGAGATGCGTATCGAAAAACAGCGTCGCATCGCGGGAACGCAGCGCTTTGACGAGTCCCGGACCAAACGAAATATTCGGCACGAAATTCCCGTCCATAATGTCGAGATGAACCCACTCCAACGCGTTTTCGCGGACGATTTTCAGCCCTTCCGCGAGCGCGGCGTGATCCGCCGCGAGAATGGACGGCGAGAGGATTTTCTTCAATGGCGTGTATGCGGACATATCAAAAAAGTTTTCGTTTTTTTTCGAAAAAAAAATTTAAGCGAACGCGTTCCCGCGAAACAAATCGGCGACGCTCGGGAACGGCACGGCAACGTTTAGCCCGAACGGAGCGACAAGACATTTTTCCGGCGCGAGCGCGTTGCGTTTCAGCGCGGCGGGAATGTCCGCGGGAACGCGCACGGTCTCCGCCGCTTCAAAAGTTTCCGTCTCGAAAAGCGTCCACAGCGGGAAGCGGTAATTCGCCGTCCAATCGGACTCACGGGAACGCACGTTGCAAAGCGCGAGTAGGCGTTGCCCCATGCGCAACATCACGGGAACGTCGGCTTCGAGTTGCGCCGCGCCGAGCATGAGTTTTCCGTCGAGAAAAATTTCGCGGGAACGGAAATCCGGCACGAGCTCGATTCCGCCGCGCCCGTAGCGAAAAACGACGCCGGGCGAACCGTCCGTCGCCGCCATTTCCGCCGGAAAAATTTCAATCGCACCGCGCACGCCCGAGAGGCAATTGATCCACTCCACACGCGACGCGAGCGCCGACGCGAAAGGATTTTCGCTCTGCGGGAACGCGCTCATTCGGCGACCTCGTCGGAACTCCGTTTCAGTGTCGGGAACGGCTCGGACGGCGCGCCCGCCTCGTAAATTTCACGAAGAAGCACGGGCGAATCGGAAAAATAAAGCATGTGCAAAAGCCCGTCTTTCACGGATTCGTCATAAACCGAAGTAGCCGTAAAATTCACGGCATCGAGCGCCGCCGAATCGTAGAGAAAACGCGGGCGCGCACCGTCCGCCGTTGCCGTGTGGTGATAAACGAGAAACGTGTCTCCGCCGTCCGCCTTGGGCGCGACAAAAATGAACGGACGCGCGACGACCGCTTCGTCCAACCCTTCGAGCGCGGCATCGCTGAAACGCGCACCGAGTGCGCCCGGCTCCGGACAAAGCTCGATGTGCTCCGTCGTTTTTCCCGCCGGCAAGTCGGGAAACGTGCTCGCGACAAACGTATCCGTCACGCGAACGAACAGGCGCACGCCGTCGGGAAAGCCGACGATTTCGAATTCGCCCGTTTTCGGATTGCTTCGTTCGACGCTAAGGCGGCTCGGCAAAACCGCGTTCCCGTGCTCGTCGCGAAGCTCGAAATCCGACCAAGAAAAAAGCTGAACGCCGCCGTGGCGCAGCGCGTGCTGAAACTTCCCGTCGTGAAGCCGAAGCTCGTAAACGGTTTTCCCGTCGGGACTGCGCAACAGGAGCATTTTCCCCGAATGCAACATCACGGCGAGAACGATGAGCACCGCAAAAGCCCCGAAAAACACGACCATCAGTTTCTTGATCATAGGAAAAATTTTCTGCCGCCGAGCATACCTTTCGCCCGCGCGGGAACGCAAATTAAAACAGCGAAGTTACGTGTCCCTGCGCGAGTTTGATGAAAAAAACGGCAAGGTTTTTCGCGAGATGCGCCGCGACCGGAGCCGCCAGCGAAGCATGCGGATTCCATTTGAAAAATCGCACGAAATAAAACCACAGCGATCCCGCAAAAATGAACGCCGTCGAGAAAATCGCCTTTGCGGAAAAATCCGTCGAAAAACCGTCGCACACCGCAGCAAGCGTTCCCGCCGAAGTATCCGCCGGCATTTCAAAATTCCATAAATGATCGTGCAAAAGCGCAAAAATCAGAGAAAACGCGATCGCGCTCGCCCATTTTACCGCGTTCCCGCGACGCTCAATCACCAAGTATCCGCGAAAAATCACTTCCTCCGTGAACGCCGCCGCCGCAAACATCGGCAACGCAAGCCACGAAACATCGCGTTGCGCGTCCGCGATGCCGAGCCGGATTTCGCCCCACGTCTCGAGCGCGAGCAAAATAAGCGTTCCCGCGACGGCAACGCAAATCGCCCGCGCCGGACAAGCCGCCGCTCCCGGCAAACCGCCGCCGCCCTGCGGGAATTCCCGAGCCTCGCGCCGCCACATGTGCGCAAGCCACAACGCAACCGAAACGAACAGCACCACGCCCACGGGATTCATCGAAGTCATGCGTTCCGTCGCTTCCTTTTTTTTCGCGAAAAAAAAATCAAATCAGCGCGTCGATTCCGTGTGCGGATTCGGCGATTCTCCCGCGACCTGCAACGCGCCGAATCCCGCCTTGCCGGCGAGCTCCGCGATTTTGAAAAGCCCCTGCACGCTCACCGCGCGGTCGAGCTTCACCAACAACGTGCCGCGCGTTCCCGCCTCCGGCGCGTCCATGCGCGCGAACACGTCTTCGAGACTTTCGTAAATGTGCCCGGCGTAGATAAACATTTTATCGCTCTTCACCGTCAGCACGGCGGAAGTTTCCGCGCCGACGAGCGGAATTTCCGCACGCGGCAAAACAATTCCCGCCGAAGCGCCGGCGGCGGTTTCCGTTCCCGCGGCGGAGCCGTCGAGCGCGACCGCAATTCCCGGCGCAAAAATGAAACTCGAACCCGTCAGCGTCAGCAACACGACCACCAACAACACGTTGAACAGCGGGATCGTTTCGAGCCGCGCATCGGTTTTCCCGCGAAGGCGTTCCCGTAGATTCAATGGACTGCTCGAAAGTTTTTGCATGGCGGAATTTCTGCGCTCAAGCATACTCCCGCCCCGCGCCCCTTGGAAAGCGGGAAATTTTTATTAACTGATAGTTGATAACTGGTGGACTGGTTAACTGGAGAACTGGTTGACTGGTGAACTGGTTGACTGGTGAACTGGTTGACTGGTGAAGTGTGATTTTTGCCGTAGGCAAAAATGAATCATTCCACCCTACACCTTACACCCTACACCTTACACACTACACCTTACACCCTACACCCTCCACCCTCCACCTTACACCCTACACCCTCTAAAAGCGCCTTGCGGGAACGCGGCGGGAACGCCAAAATCGCCGTTTCGGTTTTCCTTTTTTCCTTATTTTCGATGGACGTTTTAAGAATCAGAGGCGGGAACGCGCTTCACGGCGAAGTTTCCGTCGGCGGCGCAAAAAATGCCTGCCTGCCGTTGCTTGCGGCGACACTTTTGACCGATGAACCTTGCGTGTTGCGCAACGTTCCCGACCTGAGCGATTCGCATTTCATGATTGAAATTTTGCGGCATCAGGGCGCGCACGTCGAACCGCTCGGCGCGAACGCGTGGCGCATTGTCGCGGGAACGCTGCAACCGAAAACGCCTTACGAGCTCGTGCGCAAAATGCGCGCGTCGATTTGTATCATGGGCGCGCTGACGGCACGTCTGAAATGCGCGGAAATTCCGTTGCCGGGCGGGTGCGTCATCGGACAACGCCCGATTGATTTGCACATCAAAGGCTTGCGCAAACTCGGTTGCACAATCGAAACCTGCTCGGGAATGATGCGCATCGACGCCTCGCGCGCGCACGGCGCCTACGTGTTTCTCGGCGGACGCTACGGCAGCACCGTCACGGGAACGTCAAACCTCGTGATGGCGGCGACGCTCACGCCCGGGCTCACGCGCATCGACAGCGCGGCGTGCGAACCCGAAATCGTCGATTTGTGCCGAATGCTCGTGAAAATGGGCGCGAAGATTTCCGGAATCGGTTCGCCGACCTTGCTCGTCGAGGGCGTTGAAAAACTTTCCGGTTGCGAACACACCGTCATTCCCGACCGCATCGAAGCGGGAACGCATTTGCTCTGCGGCGCAATTACGCGCGGCGATGTCGTCGTGCGCGGCGCGGTCACGGAGCACCTCGGCGCGTTTTTGGACAAACTCGACGAAGCCGGCGTGCCGCTCGAAATCCTTTCGCCGACGGCGATTCGCGTGCGCGGAGATCTCGTGAAAAATTTTCGTCCGATCGACATCGTAACGCTCCCACACCCGGGTTTCCCGACGGATTTGCAGGCGCAATTCACGGCGTTGCTCGCGCTCGTTCCCGGAATCAGCATCGTTACCGAGCGCATCTATCCGAATCGTTTTATGCACGTTCCCGAGCTGTTGCGCATGGGCGCGGACATCGCGATTGAAGGCCCGAGCGCGATTATCAAAGGCGTTCCCGCGCTCTCGAGTGCGCCCGTGATGGCGTCGGATCTGCGCGCGTCGGCGGCGCTCGTGCTCGCCGGGCTCGCGGCTTCGGGCGAAACTTGGGTGCAGCGCATTTATCACCTCGATCGCGGCTACGAAAAATTTGAAAAACGGCTTGCGGCGCTCGGTGCAGACATCGAGCGACTCAAACAGGAAGACATGCCGAGCGCTCTGCGCGGCGATGCGTAAATGTTTTTCTCCCGCTTCAGCGATGCGCACGCGCACTTGCCCGACGATCCCGCATTTGACGCCGCCGTGCGCGTTCCCGCGGGCGCGCGCATTTTGCTGAACAGCGCGAAACTTGCGGATTTTCCCCGCGTCGCGGCGCTCGCGGAAAAATTTCCCGAACAAATCGTTCCCGCATTCGGCGTGCATCCGTGGTTCGCGGAAGAATGGAACGCCGATGCGAAAAAAAATTTGCGGGAACGTCTCGCCGAAACGCCGGGCGCCGTCGTCGGCGAAATCGGGCTCGACCGTTGCCGCGGGAACGCCGAAGCGCAGGAAATTGCGTTTCGCGAACAACTCGCGCTCGCGGCGGAATTTCGCGTTCCCGCGACCGTGCATTGCGTCCGCGCGTTCGGCAAAACGGAGATGATTTTGCGAGAATTTTCCCGCGCGGGAACGCTCCCGCCGATTCTGCTCCACGCCTACGGCGGCTCGCCGGAACAGGCGCGCGCGTTCGCAAACCTCGGCGAAATCGCTTTTTCCGCACCGAAAAAATCGCTCCCGCCGGAATGCATCGTCGTTCCCGAATCCGACAAGCCGATTTTTTCGCCGAGCGAAAAAAGTTGAAAAGTTTAGAAGGTTGGCAAGCCGTTCCCGCTCGGAAACGGTTTTCTCAGCGTCTCAACTTCGCAAAAAACTTCGCGGCAAGACGGCGGGCTTCGTCTGCAATGTCGAATTTCAGCACAAACGCTCCCGCCAAATAAACCGCCGCCCCAAGCAACGTTCCCGCGACGAGCTGTGCACGCGCATCGTCGAAAATCTGCGTTCCCGCGAACGCGCAAATTCCGCATGTCCCCGCGAGCGCATAGATCGGAAACACTTCGCGCATTTGGCGCAAGTAAGTCATTTTCAAAAATTTCCCCGTGTAATACGTGTTCATCGCGAGCGCAATCTGCGAATAAATCGCCCGCCCCACGCAAAGCCCGAGCAAGCCGAACGAAACCGAGGCAAACAGAATCGACGTCGCCGTGATTTTTTTCACGATTTCAAGGCGCAACACCAAATCCGTCCGCCCTTTTACGTAAAGCAAATTCAGGTTCACGAGAACAATCGGATCAATCATCCAACCCAGACAAAGCACGCGCATCAACGGCACGGCGGGCAACCATTTTTCGCCGAGCAACACGAGCACGAGCGGCTCCGCCACCGCGCAAAGCCCGATCATCGCGGGAGCAATCGCGCCCGTCGAGACGCGCAAATACTTACGATAAACTTCGCCGAGCCGCGCATCGTCGTCCTGCACCGTCGCGAGAAGCGGGAACGTCACGCGCCCCAAAATTCCCGAACCCGTCGACGCCGGCAACATCGCCATCTGCTCCGCACGGGAATAGTAGCCGAGCGATTCCGCCGAGAAAAATTTCCCTACGACAAGCGGATAAAGATTCGCATAAACCGTGTGCAACAAACTCGAACACAGAAGTTTTGAACCGAAAGAAAACATCGGACGAAACGATGCGAACGAAAAGAAACACCTCGGACGCCACCGCACAAAAATCCACAACAACAGCGTTCCCGCGCCCGCGTTCACGAGCGTCTGCGCGACCAACGCCCACACGCCGAATCCGTGATACGCCAGCGCGATCCCGACCGCGCCCGAAAGCACAACCGCGCTCAGCGATGCCTTTGCCTGCGTTTTGAAATCCACGCGAATCGTCAACTGCGTGCGATGCACGGCGGAAAGCGCAGAAAGAATCAGCGAAAGCCCGATTACTCGCGTCACGGGAACGAGCTCCGGCATCGCGTAAAAACGCGCAATCAGCGGCGCTCCCGCAAAAAGCAATGCATAGAAAAACACCGCAACCGCCGCGTTGAAGAAAAACGCCGTCGCAAAATCACGCTCCGTTCGCCGTTGATTTTGAATGAGCGCGCTCGTGAATCCGCTGTCGATAAACGTTTGCGAAACCGCAAGAAAAACCGAAAGCATGCCCACAATCCCGTAATCCGCCGGCGTCAGCAAGCGCGCAAGCACAACTTGAATGACAAACTGCATGCCCAACAGCGAAAAACGCTCAATCGCGCTCCACGCCACTCCGCGCACCGATTTTTCTCTCAACGAATCACCCACGGGAACGCCTGCCCTCTTTCGGTTTTATTTCCAGCCCAAGCCACGCTCAATTTCGTCGAGAATGTTTTGCGCCACACTCTGCCCGTTCGGCGGCAACAAATATTTTTCGTAAAAACGTTCCCGCGCAGCTTTCATCGGATCGTTCCCGCCAAGCACAACCTCTTCGAGAAAACGGCGAATCTCCGCCTTTTCCGAGCCATGATAATAGCAGTCGAGCGCGGCGTGCCCAAGCGCGTCCGCCTTGCGTTCGCTCCCGGGAATCAGCAGATACATGCCCGGTTTTTTCGTGTAAAGCCATTCAATAGTGAACGATCCGCAGTCGTGCACAATCGCGTCCGCCGATGCGAACAAATCGACGTAAGCACCGAGCTCAACTTGCCCGCAATCGAGATTTTTCCACCGCGAAAAATACGCTTCGGCGCGTTCCGCCCCCCAATATTTCGGTTCTCTCAACGTCGGCAAAAGAAACGGATGCGGCTTAAACGCCCATTGAATTTTCCCGCGAAATTCCTCCGCAAGCTCGAGCATCACTTCGTGC
>CAVEBA010000056.1:0-10543 GCA_963613695.1 Sphaerochaetaceae bacterium | reverse complement strand
CCCGCTCACGCAGAAAAAGAAAACGCCGGCGAAAGTTTCGTCGGAACCCGCGCGCGAATCGTATATCGAAAGCGACGACATGGAAATGATCGTCGGCGAAAATCGCTCGCGTTTTTTCCTGCGCGGGGACGTCATTTTCGTGACCGACGGCGGCGCGCACGGCGTGTGCGATTCCGCTGAGGGGCTTTTGGTGCGTCCGGCGGATGCGGTTGAAAAATCCGGCTTCGAAGCGGAAAAAGTGATTTGTCGCGGGAACGTTCGGCTTGAGCAGGACGCTTCGCGGGCGACCGGTTCGACGCTTGAAATTTTCCCGCAGGAAAATCGCGCCGTGCTTCGCGGGAACGCGAATTTTCGCGACAAGGGCGGAATCGAATTGCATCCCGGGAACGATCGTTTCGTTTTCAATCTCGCGACGCGCGAATTGCTCACCGGCGCCGCTGCAGGCGATCCCGATGACGCTCCCGCAATGGTTTCGCGCCCGAGAATTATCATTCCCAAGGGAAGCGACCGCGTGTTCGTCATTCCGAAATCCGTGCGTTCCGATTCCGAAGAAAAGAAATGAAATTCGCGGCGTTTTTGAAAAAAAATCTTTGCGCGGCGACGGTTTCGGCGTTCGCGTTCGGTTCGCTTGCGCACGTTTTCGCCGAGACTGCGCCGGCGGAAACGCCCGTGCCCGATGCGTTCGCCGTCGAACCGGCGCGGGAACGCTTTCTCGCGCGCTACGGAAAAGTTTTTGCCGGCATTTATCTTTCTGCAGATTGCGTGGAATCCGGCGACATTTCCGCCGGGCTTGACATCGCCGAGTGGCTCGCGCGCGTCGCGGGAACGGATGCGGAAATTCCCGTCGAGACGGAAACGGAAAATGCGCTTTCGCTCGCGGACGTTCCCGCCGGAATTTACATCGGAAATACGCGCATTGCCGCGAAGCTCGGAATTTTCGCGCCCGCAGGCGAGGGCGATACCTATCTCATCGAAACGCGCGGGAACGCAGTTTTCATCGTGGGAAAAACGCCCGCGGCAACGCGAATCGCCGCCGGCGAATTTCTGAAAAAAGCGCTCGGCATCGCTTTTGTTTTTCCGGGAACGGACGGCGCCGAATGGGAAGTGCGCAAGGAAATTCCGTTCCCGCGTTTTCGCGTCGAATGCGTTCCCGCAGTGCCGTGGCGCCTTGTCGGCGTGAACGACGGCACGTGGTCGGTGCATCTCGGATTCGGCGAGCTTCCGCGTTTTTCTCACCACCTCGGCGGAATTTTTACCAAGGAAATTTACGCGCAAAAACCGGAGCTCGCGCCCGAAGTGCTCGGCGTGCGCCGCGACAATTTTTCGGGCTACTACGCACCACAGCCGAATCTCGCTCACCCCGATGCGGCGGAAGTCGCAGCCGATGCTGCCGAAAAATTTTTTGAAAAAAATCCCGATGCGCCGATGTTCCCGCTCGGAATCAACGATTCCACGAACTGGGACGAATCCCCGAGCTCCGAGGACGCCTACGGAACGCTTTCCTATTTTCGCAATTTGCCGAATCGCTCCGATTATTACTACGCGTTCGTGAATCGCGTTGCGGAAAAAGTCGCCGCGCGTTGCGGGAAAAGCGTCGGCGCAATCGCCTACATGGACGTGCAGGATGCGCCGAATTTTCCGATGCGCGAAAATGTCGTTCCCGTGCTTTGCGCCGATCGCTCGATGTGGGTTTTCCCGGAATTTCGCGAGGAGGACAAGGCGCTGATGCGGCGCTGGGCAAAGTCCGGCGTGAACGCGTGGGGAATTTACGATTACTACTACGGAACGCCGTATGTGTTCCCGCGACTTTTTCTCGAAGAAGAAGCGCGCGCGATAAAATTTTTCGCAGAAAACGGCGGAAAAATTTTCTACGCGGAGTGCGGTCCCGTCGTCGCTTTCGACGCGCCGAAAATTTGGCTCGCATCGGAGTTGTTGAAAAATCCGTCCGCCGATCCCGAAAAAATTCTCGACGAAAACTGCGCGATTGCGTTCGGCGCGGCGGCTCCCGCGATGCGGAAGTTTTACGCGTTCTGTTGCGATGTTTGGAAAAATCAAGGCGGACAGTGTCGCTGGATCAAGGCTTGGAACAACGAAAATTCCATCGAAATTTTTCCTCCGGAAAAACTTTCCGCCGCGCGGGCGTATCTCACGGAAGCGTTTGTCGCCGCGCGAAAAGGCGAAGCGGGCGAAAGCGCGGCACGCAAGGCGAGGATTCGTGCGCGCCTCGATGCCGTTGATTTTTCTTTGAAACGCGCGGAAAAATTTGCGGAATCGTATTTCGCGCGAAAGGCGCTCGCAAACGCTCCCGCGGGAACGCTTGAAGAGACGCTCGCGCTGTTGCGAAGCCCGGCGTGGCGCTACGAAGAAATTTACGACGACGCGGAATTTCGCGCGAAACCGTTTCAGGCAAAAATTTCCGCCTACGCAATTTCGGATCCGCGCCCGGCGGCGTTGAAACGCGTGCTCGATTTTCTGAAAAAAACTACGGACGCAGACGCGCGCGCGCAGGCGGAACGCGCGCTCGAACGCGTGTTCGCAGAGCCGATGCGCGCGCGTCTCGGCGTCGACAACGTTCCCGCGAGCGGCAGCGAAAAAAACGCGAAAGAACGCGCGGGAACGCGTTTGCGCGAAATTTCCGAAGCGGTGCCGTTTTTCGATGCCGCGCCCGATACGCGCGAAGATTTTGAGGAAGAAAATTTTATCGCGTATTCGCCCGGCGACTGGCGTGCGGGCAAAAATCTTTCGTATCCGCGCGGTTGGCGAAGCATTTTCGCGGCGGCGGAAAACGCCGAAATCGGTCCGTCGCGGGAACGCCCGCACGGCGGAAAAACTTGTCTGCGCATCGCCGGAAAATCGGAGCGCACGGAGCTGGTGAAGCGCTATCGCGTTGCGCCCGGAAAAAAAGTGCTCGTGCAGGTTTTCGCGCGCGGGAACGTCTCGTGCGGCGCCGTAACTTACGTTAAGACGGAATTTTTCGATGCGCGCGACAACAAGGTGCTTTCGCGCACATCGGAAGCGCTTCCCGTCGGGAACACGGAAGCGTGGCGGGAACTCGTCGTTCTCGGAACCGCTCCCGCCGGCGCCGCTTACGCAAATGTTTCGCTCTGCGTCGGCTTGCAAGGCGAGTGCGACGAAGCGTTTTTCGACGACTTGACCGTTTCCGTTTTTTAATAGAAAATCGCCGCATTCTCCGTTGAATTTCTTACCAAAAAACACTTCACACAAAAAAACATTCATCAAAAAAAGAGCCATGACACTCAAAAAAAATCCCTTAGTTTTCGCGTCTCTCGTTTCGCTCGCGTTCGCGCCTTTTGCCGCCGCAGATTTTGAAAAATATTTGCCGAACGGAGAAACGTATGCGCTTCTCAAAGTCGAAAACGCCGATGCGCTTCGCAAACATTTCGACGAAAACGCGTTCGCGCGTGATTTCAAATCGAAGGTGTTTGCGCCGATGGGATCCGCATTTCGCGCAATCGATGAAGAAGGCTACGACGAATGGATGCGCGAGCTGTCGGCGTTCCCCACCGATTTTTTTCCGGTGCGCGGAGAATTCGTTGCCGCAGCGCTCGCGGGCGATGAGGTTCCCGCAGTTGTTCTGATCGCCGATTGCGGCGCGAATTTCACGCTCGAAAACGCCGAGAAAAATATCCGAGAGCTCGCGAAATCGGTGGAAGAAAAGTTTGTCATCAAGAACGCGAAAGTTCTCGGCGTTCCCGCGAAGAAAATCATTTTGAGCGATGAGAAATTTCAGTTCGTAATCGCCGTGGTTGACGGCAAACTCGTTTCCGCGAGCACGGTTCCCGCGCTCGAAAAAATCGTTCGCGCGATGAAAAGCGGGAACGCGTTGGGGCTTTCCGCTTCTGCGGCGTTTCGCAAGGCGCGCGCGCGAATCGGCAACGCGAATCTTTGGTTTTACGCGGACGGAAAATCGATCGCCGATGCGATTTACGATTATGCCGAAAAAATGGACAAGGAAACGGCGGAAAAGCTTGCGGAGAATCCGGAGTCGGCGATGTTTTCAATCATGGCGAAGCCCGTTGTCAAAGCGTTTGCGCCCGAAGCGATCGATTCGATCTGGGCGTCCTACGGCACGGACATGTTCGGCAATCCCGTTTCGGAAACGGCGTTTGCGTGGAACGAAAAACGCGGGCTCGTCGCGATGATTGCGGATTCCGTTCGCGATGGTTTTGAAAAACCGAACTATCCGCTTCCCGCCGACGGCGTGTATTCCGTCAGCACTTCAAATTATTCCGTCGGCGTTTCGGTTTCGCGCCTTTTGGAAATTGCTCGCCGCGCCTCGCCGCTTTTCGGGCTCGTCGATATGCAGATTCAAAATCTGAAATTTACGAACGGCATCGACGTTCCCGCGATTCTCTCCGATCTCGGCTACGGAATGTCGACTTGCACGGTGCTCGCGGGAACGGGCTCGCAGCAGCTTTTTGTGCAGAACATCGCCGACGATGCGCGCGCGGTCGATGCGGTTGAAAAAATTTTCGCGATGTTGGAATTTGAGCCGCAGAAAATTTCGATCCCGGGACGCCCGACGATTTTCTCGTTCCCGGAATGCGATTTTGCGGTTTCCGTTTCGGGCAAACGCCTTTTCCTCGGGAGCGAAGAACTCGTCCGAACCGCAGTCGACGGGAACGCTTCCGCATCGCGCGCCGATGTGTGGAAAAATCCGAATTTCCTCGCGGGAGAAAAGTTGCTTCCCGCCGGCGGTTGCGGGCTTAGCTGGACGCATTGCGGGAACGCGGTTTCGGCGTTTTCGAGACAGCTTTTTTCCGCTTCGGTGGAGCGCGGGGATGGAAATCCGATTCTCGCGTTGTTGACGGAAATTCCTTACGACGAATTTAATTGGAGCGCCGTTTCCAAAAGCTACATCAAAAAAAATGAGCTGACGACGCGAACCGTTTTCATTCGCAACAAATAAGGCGTTGTGCCTTGCGCGCGTTCACGATTTTTCGGATTTTTTTGCGATGACTTCTCCCATCGGAATTTTCGATTCCGGCTACGGTGGGCTTACGATTTTTGAAAAAATTCGCGCAGCGTTGCCGGAGTGCGATTTTCTCTACTTGGGAGACAACGCGCGCGCGCCTTACGGAACGCGTTCGTTCGAAGTCGTGCTGGAATTCACTCGGCAAGCGGTTTCGCGGCTGTTTGCGGAGGGTTGTCCGCTGGTCGTTCTCGCGTGCAATACGGCGTCCGCCAAAGCTTTGCGTTCGATTCAGCAGGAGGATTTGCCGCGCTCGGAAGATCCTTCCCGTCGCGTGCTCGGCGTGATTCGCCCGACGGTTGAAGCGGCGGACGCGCTCAGTCGCACGAAGCATGTCGGCGTGCTCGGCACGGAAGGCACGGTTGCTTCCCGTTCTTACGAGTTGGAGTTTGAAAAACTTTTTCCGGAAATTCGCGTTGTTTCTGAGGCGTGCCCGATGTGGGTTCCGCTTGTGGAAAATCGCGAAACGGGAACGCCCGCCGCCGAATATTTCGTGAAGCGGCATTTGGAGTCGTTGCTTTCGCGCGATGAAAAAACGGACACGGTCATTCTCGGTTGCACGCATTATCCGCTGATGCTTCCGCTGATTCGGCGTTTTCTGCCGCCGGGTGTTCGCGCGTTCCCGCAGGGCGATTGCGTTGCCGCGAGCTTGCGGGATTATCTCGTTCGGCACCCCGAAATGTCGCGCCGAATTTCGCGCGGCGGGAACGCGCGTTTTCTTACGACGGAATCCGCGGATCGCTTTTCCCGCGCAGCGGAAACTTTTTTGCATTCGCCGGAAAAAATTTCCGCCGAGCACATCGAACTTTGAAAAAAACGAACGGGCGAAAAAATGCTGAACGAATTTCGAGAGTGGACGCTTTGCCGTTCCCGCGAGGAAACGGAGCTCGCGGCGGAGCGCCTTGCATCGGCGTTGCCGCCGGATTGCGTTCTCGCGCTGAGCGGTCCGCTCGGCGCCGGCAAGACGACTTTCGTGCGCGGGCTCGCGCGTGCGTTCGGCGTGCGCGAGGAAGTAACAAGCCCGAGCTACAACATTTACGCGATTTACGAGGGGCGTTCCCGTCAACTCATTCACATGGACGCGTATCGCTTGCCGTCGCCCGAGGCGGCGGAATCGCTGATGCTCGAAGAATTTATGCGTTCGCCGTGGTGTTGGGTCGTGGAATGGCCGGAAAAAATCGCCGCCGCGCTTCCGCCGGAAACGTTGTTTCTTGAATTCGAAATCGTTTCTGCGGGAACGCATCGATTTCGTCTTCGGTAGGCGTCCGCCGCGATTTTTTTTCGGATACAAAAAAACTCCGCGTTCCCGTGAAAGGTGCGGAGTTTTTTTTTGTTTTGCGCGTTCCCGTGCGGGAACGTTGCGCGAACTATGCGCGACCGAGGTAGCTCTTGTCTTCCGTGCTGATGCGAATGATTTCGCCTTCCTTGATGAAGAGCGGCACCATGACCGTGAGCCCGGATTCGATTTTGACCGCCTTTTGCGCGTTCCCGGAAGTGTCGCCTTTGATCGCGGGCGGCGCTTCTACGACTTTCACGTTGACGGATGCCGGGAGATTGACGGAGACGGGTTTTTCTTCGACAAAAAGAATGTCGTAGGTCTGCCCCTCAATCAGAAAACCTTCGGAATCTTTAAGCGTCGAGGCGGGAATCGGAAATTCCTCGAAAGTTTCCGCGTCGGAAAACACATAGTTGCCGTCCGCCTGATAGAGCAGCTCGAGCTGGCGAATGCTGTTTTCGAGAACGTCGAACGAAGCGCCGATGTTCGTGCGGACGGGAATGACGCGCCCCGATGCGAGCGAACGCAGTTCCATCTGGCAATAGGAAGCGTTGTTCGGAGGCGTGCGGACTTGGCACTCCAGCACGAGGCAGAGATCGTTGTTGTAGCGAATGATGTTTTTGCGCTTGATGTTGTTGACGGTGGTATTTGCCATAATTTTGAAAAAATAGGTGGAAAAAATTGCAAAAACCTACGCCGAGGTCAAGGAAAATGCCCGTTTCGCGTTCTGCCGAAATTTCAATTTTTATTGCCAAAATTAGCGATTCGTTCAAAATTGCGCCTACTTCGGAACGCCCCGGAAGAAACCCTGTTCAGATATTTATGAAAAAGCGCAGTGCATTCACGCTCATCGAAATTCTCGTCGTTCTCGCCATCATCGGCGTGCTCGCCATGGTTATGATTCCCGCAGTCGGGTATGCCAGAGGTGCACTTACGAAAACGAAGACGAAAGCTCGCTTCAACGAGTGGGTAACCGCCGTGAAGCAATACAAGATGACTTACGGTTTTTACCCGACGCTCGGGCAGTCCGTGACGTCCGGTAGCGACACGCATTTCAACCTCGGTGAAGGTTCGAATTCCGAGGCGTTCGTAAAATCGCTTTCCGGGCGCGATCCCCAAACGAGCAACAAGCTCACGGGAACGGAGCGCACGAAATACAACCGCAAGGCAACGGCGTTTTGTGATTTTTCCGAAGAAGATTTCACGCAGGAAGACGGTTCCGTCGAATACGGCAAACTCACAGACGGTTTCCACAATCCTTACATTCACCTCGTGATGGATACGAGCAAGCCCGAGGGGCGCGTTCAGATTCCTCAAAAATATCTTCCCGAAGACGCCACCGAGGACGAAACGAACGAAAACGGAATGCTCGGAACCGTTCTCATTTTCACTTCGAAGGTGGACGGCAACGACTACGAGTCCGTGTATAGTTGGCGCTGAGTTCGCGTTCCCGCGCGGGAACGGCGTTTTTTCACTTCGTTTCAAAAAAGATTTTTCCATTTTCAAAAAAAATGTTTCGCAGATTTTCCGGAAAACGCGGTTTTACGCTGATTGAGATTCTGACCGTGATTGTCATTATCGGCATTCTCGCGATGGTCGTTGTCGGGTTGCGTCCCGGAAATCCGCGCGGGCTCGAAGACGCGCGCCGCATCGCTTCTTCGGAATTTCGCATCGCGCAGAGTAGAGCCGCGTTGGGCGCGAATCCCGACCGCGATCCCTCGACTACCGAGCGCTACAATATTCGCTCCGCCGTGCTCGTGTTGGACGATCCCGATGACATCGAGCGCCATCTGCGCTATATGCAGGTCATCGTCGGCGGGACGGACAGCCGCGACAAAACTTCGATTTCCGATTACTACTGGTATGCGGCGGGCGAGGGCGTGTCGCTCCCGCAGGGCGTTTATTTTGTTCCGCCGAACGAATCCGGCGTGCGTGCGCGCAGCGTTGTTACGCCGATTGAAGGCTCGGCGAGCGTGCGCATCGATCCCGACAATCGCGCGAAAGGTCAAACTTTCGGCAAAGGCAAAAAAAATTGGTATGCCTATATTTTCGATTCCAACGGGCAAACTTACATGACCAAAGCGGTTTTCATGCTCGCCGAAGGGCAGATTAACGGTTCCACCGGCGAGGTCGATTTCGGCGATGATCCGTTCGTCTCCGGATTCGTCGTGCATCGCAGCGGTGCGATTTCCTTTACGCGGGATGACGATGAAGCGCTCGCCGCCTCCGAAAACTGATTTGCCGTCTCGGATCGTCTCAAAATTTTCAGATTATGAAAGTGTTTTTCAGAAAAAAAATCCGTTCCCGCCGAGGCTTCAGTCTCGTGGAAGTCTTGCTTGCTCTTGCCGTGCTCGGCATCGCCATGCTTTCGATTATGGGGCTTCTGAACGCAACGTTCGAATCCGTCGGGCGCAACGTCATGATGCGTCAGGCACTCGGTGTGTATTCCTGCACGGATCGTGCGCTTTCCTCCGTATCGTCGATTCTGCGCCCGGACGGCACGGCGGTCGTCAATCAGACGTCGATGACGAAACCGTCGTTCGACTACGTGTATGAATGGCTTTCCTCCAAGACCGGAAAAAATTGGAACGACGCGCTGTTTCTCGTCTGCGTTTCCCGCCGAATCAACGCGACGGAAGATTCGTTGCCGCAACGCGTTTCGCAAATCATCAAATGCGACAGCGCCGCGGGAACGCCCACGCAAGCGGAATTGACCGCGCTCGACGCCGAGGGACCGACGTATTTTCTCCGCGTTTATCTTTCCCCGCAACTCGAGGGGCGCTACGTGGAAATGGATTCCAAAGGCGAAGTGCTCGCCACGCAATACACCGCCGGCTCCTCGCTTCCCGCCGATCCCGATCGTTTCGCGCTCCCGTATCTGCCGCTCACGGTGGACGTTTATCCGTATTCGCCCGGAAGCGCGGAATCCGAAGCGCAGATTCCCGTGCTTACGCAGTTTCTCGTGCTTTCCCGCTGATTTTCATTTCACAAGAAAACGGAGCGCGCTTTCCCATGAAGAGTTTCGGAAAAAAAACAACGGTTCGCCGAGGCTTTACGCTGATTGAAATTTTGGCGGCAACGGCGATAATGATCGTGCTCGTGCTGTTCGTCACGAACATCGCCGTGAACATGCTCAAAATTTACGATCGCACCATCGCAACGCTTTCGACCAACGCCGATGCCGGAATGGTGCTCGATACTTTGCAGGACGATTTGCTGTCCGCGTCCATGCCCGATGACGGGAACTACTGGTTCGAAGTGCGCTACGAATCGGACGTGGACAACGTCGCGCGCTATTCCGCTCCCGAGCTGATGTTTTTCTCGCGACCGGCGGATCGCATCCGGCGGGAACGCAATTCCAAAGAAATTCTTCCCGGCGAACTTTGCGCCGTTTCCTACAAAATCGCGCACCGCTCGCCGTTCGGTTCGCGTGCATCGTCTTCTTCCGCCGGCAATCTCGTGTATGGTTGCTACCGCGCCGTGCTCAACGCTAAGGATACGTTCGGCGTCGCGCTTCCTTACATCATCGGGCAAAAGGGTGATTCGGACAGCTCCCGCCTCCCGTCAAAATTTTGGAAAGGCGGCGACCAAATCGAAGATCCCTCCGATTCGAAAAAATATTCGACGAACGCATGGCGCACGGAAATGCAGAATTTCCTCGTGGACGGAATCGTCGATTTTTCCGTGTTTTTCTGGTTCGATGATTTTTCCGACGGCAAACGCAAAATCGCCGTCGTGAACAATTCCAAGCTCGTGCAGCAGTTGCGCTCGCTCTATCCGAACACGACAATCGTTACCTTTGAAAAATCGCTCGCCGCCGGCGCGGGTTCCGTTGTTTTTGACGACGGATTCGAGTCCAAGACCGGCGGCGCCGTGCGCTCGGCGGACGTTTCCGTCACCGTGCTCGATCCCGAGGGAAAAGAGCTTCTGCAAGCCTTGCAGGAGCAGAGCGGGAACGCAAAAGTGGACAGCGAAAAGTTTGAGGAAATTCTTCTCGAACACGGCGCCACGTTCCCGCGCGCCTGCCCGATGTTCGGCGGCAGATAAAACCGCGTTCCCGCGACGAATTTCGTTCCCGTCCCGTCGAAATGAATTTTCTCGCAATCGATTACGGCGAGCGGCGTATCGGACTTGCGCACGGCGATTCCGAAATCGGTATCGCGATGCCCGTTCCCGCCGCAGTGGAAAACACGCCCGAAGCGCGTCTCGCGCACATCGGCGACGAAATCCGTTCCCGCCGAATCGGAACGCTCATCGTCGGCTATCCTGTGAAC
>CAVEBA010000055.1:0-10559 GCA_963613695.1 Sphaerochaetaceae bacterium | reverse complement strand
AATAAGCCCTGTAAGGGCGACCCTATGTGAGCGTCGAATCTGCGCCGGTGTAGGGGCGCCTCTACGAGGCTTGATTTTTTTTGAGCGTTGCCCCGGGCTTCCGCCCGGGGTTTCTACATGGGCAGTCCCTACGGGACTTTTACGTCCGCGAAGCGGGCGAATATAGGATAACCGCGGGGCGACGATGCGAAGCATCGCGTCCTGCGGGAACGCGACAAAACAAAATCGTCTCCGAAGGAGGCGAACTTCCCGAGAACGCTGACATTGCGGGCGGTTCGCCTCCTTCGGAGACGAGGTTTCTTCACGCATTATCCGTAGGACTCGCGCGTTCCCGCGCTCGCCCCACGGTTAGCGCCGGTTCGCCCGCTTCGCGGACGGAACACACTTCATTTTTGCCGCAGGCAAAAATCCGCACGATACTCCTAAACCTTTTCAACTCCTCAACTTTTTTCGCGGGAACGCGAAAAAAAAAGAGCGCTTGCGTGTCGGGGCGCGCGCGCGTTTAATGAGCGCTCCTTTTTTTATTTATGGGCAGTATTCTTATTTACGGTGCGTTGACGGTTCTCGCGTTTGTTTGCGTGTTGGTCGTCCTTTTTGTTCTGATGCAAAAGCCGAGCGCGAATGCCGGCATGGGCTCGGCGCTCGGCGGTGCGACGTCGGAAAGCGTTTTCGGCGGTGAAGCCGCCGGAGTGCTTTCGAAAGCGACGGTGATTTTCATTTCCGCGTTCTTCATTTTGTGCGCCGTGCTTTATCTCGCGTTTTTGGGTAGCCGCGACAAAGGCGAGGGCGAGGGGCTGAACCTCGAAGGAAAGGCACAGGTCGAGCAGCCCGTTCCCGCGAAAGAAGATGCGCCTGCGGCGGCAATCGTTCCCGCGACGGAAAGCGTTCCCGCGGAAAATACGCCTGCGAAATAATCGCAACGCACACTAAACATTTTTATTTTTTCAACGCTCATGAGCTGGGAAAATTTTAAGAAAAATTACATCGAATTCTCCGCGCTGAATTTCGCGATTGATTTGAGCCGAGTCGGGTTCCCGCAAGGCTACATCGACGCTTCCGCGCCGATGCTCGGCAAGGCGTTTGACGCGATGGCGGAGCTCGAAAAGGGCGCAATCGCCAATCCGGACGAAAACCGCATGGTCGGGCATTACTGGTTGCGCGCGCCGCAACTCGCGCCGACTGCGGAAATTTCCGCCGAAATCGCGGAAACGACTTCGCGCATCGAAGCGTTTGCGAAAAAAATTCACGCGGGCGAAATCCGCGGGAACGCCGGCGCTTTCAAAAATCTGCTTTGCATCGGAATCGGCGGGAGCGCGCTCGGTCCGCAGT
Source organism: Sphaerochaetaceae bacterium (assembly GCA_963613695.1). Taxonomy (GTDB): domain Bacteria; phylum Verrucomicrobiota; class Verrucomicrobiia; order Opitutales; family UBA953; genus Spyradosoma. Next base: position 9,230 of record CAVEBA010000055.1, on the reverse strand, counting down.
TCGTCTCCTCCGCGCTCGGCATGCCGGGACGCGACAAGATGAAAGTGTATTTTCTCGATAACACGGATGCGGACGGCTTCGACACGGTTTTTGCGGAGCTTGACGGGCGTCTCGGCGAAACGCTTTGCATCGTCACGTCGAAGTCCGGAAGCACGCCGGAGCCGCGCAATGCGATGATCGAAACCGAAGCGCGCTACAAGGCGGCGGGACTGGATTTCGCAAAACACGCCGTTGCCGTAACGGGCGCGGGATCGCAACTCGACCGCACGGCGGAAGCGCAGGGCTTTGTCGCGCGTTTCCCGATGTGGGATTGGGTCGGCGGGCGCACGAGCGAAATGGCGGCGGTCGGGTTGCTTCCCGCCGCGTTGCAAGGGCTCGACATTCGCGAAATGCTCGCGGGAGCGGCGGCGATGGACGCACAGACGCGTTCCCGCGAAGCGCGCGCGAATCCCTCCGCGTTGCTCGCGCTCGCGTGGTATTTTCTCACCGACGGCAAAGGCACCAAGGATATGGTGATTTTGCCTTACAAAGATCGCCTTTTGCTCTTTGCGCGTTATCTTCAGCAGCTCATCATGGAATCGCTCGGCAAGGAAAAAGACCTCGCCGGGAACGTCGTCAATCAGGGCATTTCCGTTTACGGGAACAAAGGCTCGACCGACCAGCACGCCTACATTCAGCAGTTGCGCGAAGGCGTGCCGAACTTTTTTGCAACGTTCATCGAAGTGCTCCGCGACCGCGCGGGAACGAGCGTCGAAGTCGATCCGGGCGTGCACGCGGGCGATTATCTCGAAGGCTTCCTGCTCGGCACGCGCGAAGCGTTGACGGAAAAAGGGCGCGCTTCGGTAACGCTCACCGTCGAGGACGTGACGCCGCGCAGCATCGGCGCACTCATTGCGCTTTTCGAGCGTGCAGTCGGTTTTTACGCGAGTTTCATCGGGATCAACGCTTACCACCAGCCCGGCGTCGAAGCCGGCAAAAAGGCGGCGGCGGGCATTTTGAAACTGCAGACCCGCATCGTGGAATTTTTGAAAGCGAACGCTTCGGAAAAATTTACGGCGGAAACGCTTGCGGAGAAATTAGAGCTTGAAAACCGCACGGAGTTGGTATTTAAGATTTGCCAACATTTGGCGGCGAGCCCCTCCGGGAACGTTTGCCGTCAGATCGAAACCCCGTTCTGCCAGTCCACCTTCAATTACAAAAAATAACCCCGCTTACGATGAACAAAAAAGTTTCTCTCGTCCTGCGCATTGTCGCCGTGCTCGCTGCCGGCGCCGCCATCGCCCTCTATTTCCAAGTTAAGGGCGAAATGGAAAACGCTTTTAACAAAACTAAGCCGATCGACACGGTGCTCGGCGTGAAGACCGCCGAGTTGCGGGATCGCGTCGAGAAGACCAACAAGGTCGCGGACGAAGTTTTCGAACTTCGCGACACGAAAGAGCGCAACGAAAAAACAATCGCGACGCAGAAAAATACGATCGCCGCGAAAAACGACGAAATCGAAGGGCTGAAAGCCGACCTCGATACCAAGACGGAAGAGGCAAATCAGCTCACGCGCGACAAGGAACAGCTCAGCAGCGAAGTCAGCGACCTCAACTCCAAGGTCAGCGATCTCGAAGGGCAGCTCCGTTCCGAAAAAGAACGCGTCGCCCAGCTCACCGAAGAAAAGAGCACGATGTATTCCAAGGAAGAATACGATCAGAAGCTCGCCGAGATTGAAGAGCTTCAGAAAACGAAAATTTCCGCCGGTCATCGCTATTCCCGCTTCCGTACGTGGGTCGTGCAGCGCGGCGAATCCGTGCCGAGCGAGTTCCCGGTCGATCTTTACTCCGAAGCCAAAGGCGGCGTGGTCATCGAATTTGAACCCGATTACGTTCTTTCCAAGGTCGTGCTTCTCGACCACGTTCGCGGACAAATCGTTGTCGGCGTCGGCGATGAAAATTCGCTGATTCGCGCGGGCGAACAGGTCGTTCTCGAAGTGGACGGCGAACGCGTCGGCGAAGCTCGCATTATGGAAACCCGCACGGGCAAATCGACGCTCGCGCTCGTTCCCGGCGTGCAGATCGCGCGTCTCGCGGAAGGCACTTACGTAAAGGTGGTTCCGATTTTGTCCGCCAAAAAGTAAGAGGGATTTTTTAAGAGAATGCGTTTTTTCTCCGCAGTCCTTGCCGTTCTCGCCGCGCTCATGTTCGCGTCCTGCGTGGAAACGGCACGCCCGACGGATTCCGGGCTTTCCGGAACCGGCGGTCCCAAGGACTGGGAGACGGGAATGCCCGGAATGGGCTCCGTCGTGCCGGAGAACCGCTAAGCGCTTTTGCAGAAAGCCGTTTCTCGTCGGGAGACCGAGGGGAAACGGCTTTTTTTCTGAATCGCGCATCGCGGGAACGCTACGCAACGTTCGAAATTTTTATTTGTCATGAGTAAGGAAAAATTCACCAAGCGTTCGAGTGAAGACGATTCTTTTTCCGAAGGTCTCTCTTTGGCGGGAACGCCGAAACAAAGCTCGAAATTTTTTGTTATGAATAAAGTAAAATTCATCAAGGCGCTCGTCGCGATTGCACTCGCCATCGGCTGCCTGTTTCTGCCGTATGAATCGCTCGGACTTGTCGGTGCGCACGCCGTCAACGCCGTCGAAATTCGCGTCATCGCGATTTTCGTTCTCGCGGCGCTGTTTTGGATTCTCGAGCCGTTCCCGATTTGGACGACATCGATGCTCGTCATCGTGCTGATGTTGCTCACGGTATCGGACAAGGCGCTGATGTTCAGCGCGGACGGGAACACGCTGTTTTCGTTCCAAATCGATCCCGCGACGGGCGAGAAGTTCACGAATCTCGTGAACAGCAAGGGCATCATGGCGACATTTGCCGATCCGATCATCATGCTCTTCCTCGGCGGGTTCTTCCTTGCCGCGGCGGCGACGAAATACAAGCTCGACATGAATCTCGCGCGCTTCCTGCTGAAACCTTTCGGCACGAACCCGAAGTTCGTTTTGCTCGGGCTGATGGCGATCACGGCGTTGTTCTCGATGTTTATGTCAAACACGGCGACGGCGGCGATGATGCTCGCGATTCTTGCGCCGGTGCTTTCTCTTTTTGATGAAAACGACCGCGGGCGCGCGGCGTTTGCGCTTGCGATCCCGATTGCCGCGAACGTCGGCGGCATGGGTACGCCGATCGGCACGCCGCCGAACGCGATTGCGCTCAAAGCGCTCGGCGACATGGGCGCGACGGTTTCTTTCGGCAAATGGATGGCGTTCGGCGTTCCCTACGTGATTATTCTCACGCTGATTTCGTGGGCGCTGTTGCTGTGGTTTTTCCCGATTTCCAAGAAAAAAATGGAGCTCAACGTCGGCGGCGAATTTTTGAAAACGCCGAAAGCGATTATCGTATATGTCACGTTCGGCGTAACGGTGTTGCTCTGGGTGCTCGGCAAAGACATCGTCGGGATCGACTCGAATATCGTCGCGATGATTCCGATGGGCGTTTTTGCGCTGACGCAGGTCATCACGAAAAAAGATTTGAACGACATGAGCTGGGACGTGCTCTGGCTGGTCGCCGGCGGTTTTGCGCTCGGGCTCGGCTTGCAGAAAACGGGCTTGGCGGATCACCTGATCGGGGCGATCCCGTTTGCCTCGTGGCCGCCGCTCGGGCTGATGGTCGGCGCGGGCATCATCTGCCTGTTCATGGCAAACTTTATGTCGCACACGGCGACGGCGTCGCTGCTCGTTCCGATTATTGCGGTTGTCGGCGTGAACGTCGGCGGTGCGCTGGATTCGCTCGGCGGGATCGTTGCGTTGCTCGTTTCCGTGGCGTTTGCTTCGTCGCTCGGTATGTCGCTCCCGATTTCCACTCCGCCGAATGCGTTGGCGCATGCGACGGGGCTCGTGGACACGAAAGGCATGGCGAAGACGGGCGTTCTCATCGGTTTGCTCGGCATGGCGTTAGCCTACGGAATGATGATTTTGCTTGCGGCGCTCAACGTGTTTGAACCGGTTGCGGCGGAGGGCACGGTGCACGAAGTCGCGGCGGAAAAAGTGCCGATGTTTGCGCCGGAAAAAGTCGAAATCGAAGCCGGCAAGGCGCACGCCGTTCCCGCGCCGCCCGTGGACGTGTTCGCGCCCGGCTCCGTCGAAAAGGACGTTCCCGCGCACGAAACGCCGGCGAAGTAAATTTTTTCAATGATCAAGAGCGCGGAATTCCATAAAAAGCTCTCTCGGATCAACGCGGATTATTTCGCGTATCCGGAGCGGATTTTCGCGCTCAAAAAAGGCGAAACGCTCGCGCACGAAGGCGAGCCTTCCCGCCGGCTGTATTTGTTGCTGAGCGGGCAGGTCATCGCTTACCGTTCCCGCCGCGACGAACGCGGCGAAAAAATTCCGGGTTCGTTTTACGAAGTGTTTCGCGCCGGCCCCGGCTCTTACATCGGCGTGCAGAGCTTTTTTTCGCGGCTCTATCGTAGCTCCTGCGAAATCGTCGCGGAGACGGATATCGAAGTTTCTTTCATCGACGATTCCGTGCAGGCGGTCGAGCCGGAAAAATACGGTTCGCTTCCGGAGCAGTTCGTGCCGACGATGGTGCACGAGCTCGCATTGCGCAATTCGCGCGTGTTCGAACACGCGGCGGAAAAAGAAGCCGCGCTGCATCGCATGCATCGCGCCGAAATGTCCGCGACGCTCGGTCAGCTCGCCGCCGGGCTTGCGCACGAGCTGAACAACGCCGTCGGCGTGCTCGCTCGAAAAACGGATTTCGTTTCGGAATTTCTCGAAGAAGATTTGCGTTCCCGCAAAGACGGCGAGGCGGAGCTTTTTCGTCTCGGGCGCGACAGCCAAACGCTTTGTTCCGGAGAGGAGCTGCGTTCCCGCGCTCGCGAATACGAACGCAAATTCGGCGTTTCGCAGTCCGCCGCGCGCGTGCTCGCGCACATCGCGCCCGACGCGAATTCCGCCGCAAAGCTCGATAAAAAAATGCTCGCGAACATCGAATCGCTCGTTCGTTTTTGGGAGCTCGGACGCGATCTTCGCGACATGCGCCTTGCGGCAAAACACGCCGCGGGAATCGTGCGCTCGGTAAAAATTCTCGGCGGCGGCAACATTCGCCGCGAAGCGGGAACGTCCGTCGTCGAATCCGTTTCCGAAGCGCTCGCCTTGCTCAAACCGCAACTGCGCGGGAAAAATCTCATCACAAATCTCGGCGATGTCGAAGCGTTCCCGATGATTTTCGGCGACATGACCGAGCTCGTGCAGCTTTGGGTCAACATCATCAAAAACGCGTGCGATGCGATGAATCTCGCGGGAACGGAAAATCCGACCGTGCGCATCGCGCTTTCCTGCACGGACGCGGACGTTTCCGTCGCCATCACGGACAACGGTCCCGGCGTTCCCGAATCGCTCCGCGAAAAAATTTTTCAGCCGGATTTTTCCACGAAAAAAAGCGGACTTTCGTTCGGGCTCGGACTCGGGCTTGCCATCGTGCGCCGCATCGTTGACGATTACGGCGGGAACATTGCGCTCGACAGCATTCCCGGCACCACTACTTTCACACTCACATTACCCATCCGTAAACCCGAATAAATCAAGGAGAATAAAGCCATGGAAAACATTACAATTCTTTGCGTGGACGACCAAGCGGAAGTGCTCGACTCCGTTGTGCGCGACCTGCGTCCGTTGCAAAAATTTTTCCGCATCGAAGAAGCGGGAAGCGCCGAGGAGGCGAAAAAAATTCTCGAAGAAGCGCATCGCGCGGGCGATCTCGTCGGGCTCGTCATTTCCGACCATGTCATGCCGGGAATGACCGGCGTCGAGTTGCTCGGTTCGATTTTCCGCGACGAGCGTTTCGCGGGAACGCGAAAAATTCTGCTCACTGGGCAGGCGAATCACGCGGACACGATTCAGGCGATCAACGAAGCGCGCATCGATAATTATTTCGAAAAACCGTGGAAGCCCGACGCGTTGCTCGCCGCCGTGAAAAAACTTCTCACGCAGTTCATTCTGAAAAAAGGAATTGAATACAAGGATTTCCTGCCGGTGCTCGATCAGGCAACCTTGCTCGAAAATCTTCGCGGCGGGAACGCGCACTGACGCGCCGCCGCAGGCGTTCCCGCAAGTTTTTTCAAACTCTCGCCGCGCGCTGACGCAGAATGTGGTCGGCGAGAACGAGTGCCGCCATCGCTTCCACAATCGGAACGGCGCGCGGGAGCACGCACGGATCGTGGCGTCCGTGCCCGACGACTTCGCACGGCTCGCCCGCCGCGTTCACGCTGCGTTGCGTCTTCGCGATTGTCGGCGTCGGCTTAAACGCGACGCGAAAATTGATTTCTTCGCCGTCGGAAATTCCGCCTTGAACGCCGCCGGAGCGATTTGTCGCGGTGCGAATTTTTCCGTCGCGCAGTTCGAACGCGTCGTTGTGTTGCGAGCCGGTCATTCGCGTTCCCGCGAATCCGCTTCCGATTTCAAAACCTTTGGTCGCGGGAATACACAGCATCGCTTTTGCGAGATCCGCTTCGAGGCGGTCAAACACGGGTTCGCCGAGCCCTGCGGGAACGCCGCGAATCCGGCAACGAATCGTGCCGCCGACGGAATCTCCGTTCGCGCGCGCGGCTTTGATGCGCTCCGCCATGCGTGCGGCGACATCGGCGTCCGGGCAACGCACCGGCGTATTTTCGATTTTTCCCTGCGGGAAAAATTCTTCGCTCGGCGGCATTTCAATTTCGGCAACGCTTTCGACGAAGCACGAAAACGCAAGCTCGGGGCAGAGCGCCGCGAGAAGTTTTTTTGCAACGGCTCCCGCGGCAACGCGCCCGATCGTTTCGCGCGCGGAAGCGCGTCCGCCGCCCTCGGGATTGCGGAAACCGTATTTCGCCGTGTAGGTAAAATCGGCGTGCGAGGGACGAAAAAGCTCGCGCAATTTGTCGTAGGCTTGCGGGCGCTGGTCGGTGTTGCGCACGAGCAGGGCGATCGGCGTTCCCGTGGTTTTCCCTTGATAAACGCCGGAGAGAATTTCGACGCGGTCGCCTTCGTTGCGCGGCGTGGAAAGGTCGCTTTGCCCGGGGCGCCGGCGGTCGAGCTCGCGTTGGATTTCCTCCGCCGCGAGCGGAAGCATCGACGGACACCCGTCAATGACGACGCCGATTCCCGCGCCGTGGCTTTCGCCGAAAGTCGCAATCTGAAAAAGTTTTCCGAATGTGCTGCCCATGATTCCCGCAATCAAACCGCAATCGACTTGCTCCCGCAAACTTGAAATTCTGCGCAAGGCGCGAGAATTTTTCGCCGTTTCGATAATTTTCTCGCGGGAACGCGCGCATAGGACTATCGTTCACCCTCAAATTTTTTTTCAGCAATCATGAGCAAACCGTTTTATCTGACGACCGCCATCGACTACGCCAACGGCGCTCCGCACCTCGGGCACGCTTACGAAAAAGTGCTCGCCGATACCATCGTGCGATTTCACCGCATGAACGGCGAGGACGTGCATTTCCTCACCGGATTGGACGAGCACGGACAAAAAGTGCAACAGACGGCGCAGAAGCGCGGCGTGTCCCCGCAACAATGCTGCGACGAGGTCGCGGAACTTTTTCAGACGCTTTGCCGAAAACTCGAAATTTCCAACGACGATTACATTCGCACGACGCAGCCGCGCCACATCAAGGTCGTGCAGGAACTTTTGCAAAAACTCTACGACGCCGGCGAAATCTACAAGGCGGATTACAAAGGTTTTTACAGCATTCGGCAGGAACAATTCGTGCTCGAAAAGGATCGCTTGCCCGACGGTCGTTGGCCCGAGCTCTTCGGCGAAGTCATCGAAATCACCGAGTCCAACTACTTTTTCCGCCTCGCGAAATATCAGAACTGGCTTCGCGAATACATCGAAAATAATCCCGATTTCATCTTCCCGGAATTCCGTCGCAAAAACGTTATCGAATTCCTCAAAGAACCGATTTCCGACCTTTGCATTTCCCGCCCGAAAGAACGCCTTTCGTGGGGAATCGAGCTGCCGTTCGACAAAAATTTCGTCACCTACGTCTGGTTCGACGCGCTGACAAATTATTATTCCGCTTCGCTCGAAAAAGGTTGCTGGCCCGCCGACGTGCACGTCATCGGCAAGGATATTCTCGTGCCGCCGCATGCCGTGTATTGGCCGATTATGCTTCACGCCGCAGGAATCGAACTTCCGAAAAAAATCGTTGCTCACGGTTGGTGGCTTTCCGCCGGACGAAAAGTTTCCAAAACAAAAACCGCCGGCGACACCGATGCGCCCAAGGAAAAAACCGCGCTCGAACTCGCCGACGAATTCGGCACCGATGCGTTCCGCTACTTTGTCATGCGCGAAATGGCAGTCGGGCAGGACAGCGAGTATTCCGAAGCGCTCTACATGTCGCGCTACAAAAGCGACCTCGGGAACGACCTCGGCAATCTCGTCAACCGCGTGCTGAACATGACCGGAAATTACTGCGGGAGCGTTTCGCCCGCCGCAACCGTCGATGAACAGCCGGAAACGGAACTGCGCGAACTTTGGGAAAAAACCGAGCGCCAATATCACGGGCTCGCCGCACAAATGGATTACCGCAACGCGCTCGACGCGCTGTGGGCATTCATTCGCGGGATCAATCGCTACGCCGACACGCGCGCGCCGTGGAAACTCGCAAAATCCGACGTTCCCGCAGACCGCGCTAAACTCGAAACCGCGCTCGCCGTCATGTCCGAGGGACTTCGCCTCGCCGCCGTCGCGCTCACGCCCGTGATGCCGAAAATCGCCGCGCAGATTCAGGACCTCCTCGGTTGCGTTCCCGCAGAAAAATTCGCCGGCAATCAAACGTGGAGCAACACCCTCGTCGGGAAAACTTTCGGCGCCAAAGCAATCCTCTTCCCCCGCCCGGAGAAACGTTGAAAACGTTGAGGAGTTGAAAAGGTTTAGAAGTTTAGGAGTAGCGAGCTGATTTTTGCCTACGGCAAAAATTCTTAAAAAACATCTGCGCTCATCTGCGCCATCTGCGGCAAGAGATTTTTTTGCCACGGATGTCGCAGATGAGCGCAGATGTTTTCTTCTTTTCCTTCTGTGCCTTGCCGGTTGAAAACCGGTGGGCTGGTGAACTGGTCTACTGGAGGACAGGTGAAATCTGTTTTTGCCATCGGCAAAAATTTAAGGTGAGAATTTTCCACCCTCCACCTTACACCCTCCACCTTTCGCAGTGCCTCAACAAAAACGTCACCGAATGGGGATTGCGTTTCTTGGGCTATG
>CAVEBA010000054.1:0-10602 GCA_963613695.1 Sphaerochaetaceae bacterium | reverse complement strand
GTTTTTCAAAAAAAAAACACCCGCGCAAGCGCATTTTTTTTTCGCGTGACCGCGAAAAAAGTTGAGGAGTTGAAAAGGTTGAGGAGTTTCCACCTTACACCCTCCACACTACGCCCTACACCCTCCACCCTACACCTTTTTTCACTTCACAATCGCCCAAAGCGCTTTCAGATAGCGCCCTTCCGGGTAATTCGAAATCACGGGATGATCCGCGCCCGGGCCGGTGCGGTCGAGAATCTGCAAGCGCCGCCCGAGGCGGTGCGCCACGCGAATGACCGTTGCCTCGAAATCTTCGACTTTGAGCAAGCCCGAGCACGAAAACGTCACAAACAGCCCGCCGCGCTTCACGAGCGGGAGCGCGACTTTGTTCATGTCGTGATATTTCGCGATCCCGTCTTCGTAGTCTTCGCGACCGTTGATGAGTTTCGGCGGATCGAGCACGACGACGTCGAACTGCGCGCCGTTGCCCTGCATTTGCCGCGCGAACGTGAACGTGTCCGCGTGCACGAAATTCACGCGCGTCTGATTGAGATTCGCGTTGCGTTTTGCCTGCGCGATTGCCTTTTCGTCGAGATCGACGCCGGTAACTTCGGCGGCGTTCCCGCGCACTTTTGCGGACAAGGAAAATCCGCCCGTGTAGCAGCACAGATCGAGCACTTTTTTCCCCTCGCAAAACGGCGCGAGCTTCGCGCGATTGTCGCGTTGGTCGCAGAAAAATCCGGTCTTGTGCCCGTTTTCAAAATCCACGCCGTAGCGAATTCCGTTTTCGCGAATTTTCACTTCGCGCAAACCCGGCGTGTGAAAATCATCGCAACCGCGCGCGTTTTCCATCGAGCCGAAACCTTTGACGAGCTGCACCGTCTCGCGCGTCGTTCCGAGCGCGGCGTGCAGAATTTGAATCCATTTTTTGATGCGCTGAAAAACGGCGAGCGAAAAAACTTCGACGCTGAGCACGTCGCCGTATTTGTCCACGACAAGCCCGTTCAAGCCGTCGGCATCGCCGTGCACGACGCGAAACGCGTCCGTTTTTTCCGGCAGTTTGAGAATTTCCGTGCGCAAGGCGACTGCCTGCAAAAGCAGTTTTTCAAAATAATCTTCGGGCAAATCCTCCGCGCCATGCGCGAAAATGCGCAACGGAATATTCGCTCCCGCATTGTAAAATCCGTGCCCGAAAAGCGCTCCGTCCTTGCCGTAAACGCGCACTTGCGTTCCCGGCGCGATCCCGCCGGAAGTCTCGCCGACAAAGCGCGGATACACGTTCGGATTGTAGGTGAAATATTTTAGCCGCACCCACGGCGCGATGAAATTCGCCGACGAAACAGCGGGCGCGGGAACGATTTTTTCCCGCGCGGAAAAATTTTTGCGGGAACGGTCGAAGTTTTCTTTGCGAAACATGAAAAAACGGAAATCGTGAAACGGAAAATTCGAAGCTCAGTTTTTGCCGAGACAATCGTCGATTGCGGCGCGAGTATTTTCGACGAGAAAATCGATTTCGTCGTGCGAAATCACGAGCGGCGGAATGAAAACGAGCGTATCGACGAGCGGGCGCAGAAGCAGTCCGCGTTCCCGCGCACGCATGCAAATATTCATACCTCGGCGTTCGCCGACTTGCCATTCCGGCTTGCCCGTTCCCGCGAAAAGATCGAGCGCCGCGACCATTCCGCGCTGGCGGATTTCGCGCACGTGCGGGTGCCCGCGAAAAGTTTCCTCAACGCGTTTGCCGAGATAATCAATCGTTCCCGCAAGCGTTCCCGAATCGATCAGACTTTTGATTTTCTCGAAATTTTTGAGCGCGACCGCGCACGCGAGCGGATTTCCCGTGAACGTGTGCCCGTGAAAAAACGCTTTGTATTCGTCGAAATTTCCGAGAAACGCTTCGTAAATTTTTTCTTTCGCGAGCGTTGCCGCAAGCGGCATGTAGCCCGCCGTCAGCCCTTTGCCCACGCAGATAAAATCCGCGTCAATGCCCGGACGATTTTCCTCGATGAGAAATTTTCCCGTGCGCCCGAAGCCGACAAAAATTTCGTCCAGCACCAAATGCACGCCGTATTTTGCGCACAGCGCGGAAACGGCCTCAACAAAGCCCGGCGGCTGAAGTTTCATGCCGCCCGAACCTTGGATTTCCGGCTCGATGACGACGCAGGCGGTCGTCGCGCTTTTTTCTTTCAAAATCGCTTCCAACGCAGAAAGCGAGCGCGCGGAATCCGCGTGAGAAACGTTCCCGCGGCACTCGACGCATTCGGGCGCGGGAAAGCGATCCACGGGAAAAAACCAATGTTTGAACCGCCCGTGAAACGCGCCGCAATCGCCGAGCGCCATCGTGCCGAACGTGTCGCCGTGGTAGGCATCGCTCATCGCAACGACGCCCGTGCGTTGCGGCTCGCCGACGAGTTGCCAATATTGGAACGAAAGTTTGACGGCGACTTCCACCGCCGCCGCGCCGCAATCGCTGAAAAACACGCGCGGCAAGCGGTCGCCCGTCAGCGAAGAAAGCGTTCCCGCGAGGCGCGCGCTTGCGACATTGCTCAGCCCGAGCATCGTCGAGTGCGCGACGGCGTCGAGCTGTTCCCGCAACGCGGCGTCGAGCTCGGGATTGCGGTGCCCGAGCGTGTTTGTCCAGATGGACGCGTTCGCATCGAGGTATTTTTTTCCGTCGGTATCGAAAAGCCAGCAGCCCTCGCCGCGCGCGATTTGCAGGCGCGGGAACGCCATATACTCCCGCATCTGCGTGAACGGATGCCAGCTGTGTTCGGCGTCCAAGCGGGAAATTTCTTCCGTGAGAGCATTTCTCATGGCGCGAAACTTTACGCCGTTCCCGCGCGCCTTTTCAACAAGATTAGCGGCAACGAACCGCGCGTTCCCGCGGCGATGCATTTTTCTTTCGGCGAAAAAAATCTCTCGCGTGAAGTGCGTTCCCGCGCGTAAGATTTTCCGCAATTATGATTAACGAACAGATCCCCGCTCACAAACGTCTTCCCGATGCCAAAGGATTTTTCGGAAAATTCGGCGGCTCTTTCATTCCGCCGGAACTCCAGCGCGAGATGGACAAAATCGCGCACGCCTACAACACCATTTGCCGCTCGCACAATTTCGTTCAGGAACTGCGTAGCATTCGAAAACATTTTCAAGGCCGCCCCACGCCCGTTTACTACTGCAAAAATCTGACGGAAAAAATCGGCGGCGGACGCATTTATCTCAAGCGCGAAGACTTGAATCACACGGGCGCGCACAAGCTCAATCACTGCATGGGCGAAGCGTTGCTCGCGAAATATCTCGGAAAGAAAAAACTCATCGCGGAAACGGGCGCCGGGCAACACGGCGTCGCGCTCGCCACGGCGGGAGCGTATTTCGGCATTCCCGTGGAAATTCACATGGGCGAAGTGGATATCAAAAAAGAATATCCGAACGTCATGCGCATGAAAGTGCTCGGCGCGAAAGTCGTTTCCGTGACGCGCGGCGAAAAGACGCTCAAGGAAGCCGTCGATTCCGCGTTTGAAGCGTATCTCTCCGATCCCGTGAACACGATTTACTGCATCGGCTCCGTTGTCGGTCCGCATCCGTTCCCGCTGATGGTGCGCGAATTTCAACGCGTTGTCGGCATCGAGGCGCGGGAACAGTTTCAGGAAATGACCGGCGAGCTTCCCGACAACGTTTGCGCCTGCGTCGGCGGCGGCTCGAACGCTGCAGGATTTTTCCACGGATTCGTGGACGATCCCGTGGAAATTTACGGCGTCGAACCGCTCGGGCGCGGTGCAAAACTCGGCGACCACGCATGCTCGCTCGCTTACGGCACGGAAGGTGTCATGCACGGTTTCAATTCGCTCATGCTCAAAGATAAAAACGGCGATCCCGCGCCGGTTTATTCTGCGGCAAGCGGGCTGGATTATCCGTCCGTCGGCCCCGAACACGCGTTTTGGCATGAGACGGGACGCGAAAAAGCGGTGCAGGTGAACGATGACGAAGCGATCACGGCGTTCTTTCAACTTTCGCGTCTCGAAGGAATCATTCCCGCGCTCGAAAGCGCACACGCCGTGGCGTTTGCGACAAAGCTCGCGCGGGAACGCCCGACGGAATCGATTCTCGTGAACCTTTCCGGGCGCGGCGACAAAGATCTCGACTACGTCATGGAACACTTCGGCGAATACGCCGAACGCGAATACTAAAACGCGTTTCCGCGCGCGGGAACGCTCCATCGCGGGAACGCGCGCCGGTCAAAGTTTTTCCAGCGCGGAGCAAACTTCGTCGATGAGAAAACCGGGCGTAGACGCGCCCGCCGTGACGCCGACGACGGCGTAGCGTTTCATTTGATTCAAATCGAGTTCCCGCAACGTCTCGATGTGAAAACACGGCAAACCGTGGTGCTCGACGAGCGTTGCGAGTTTTACCGTATTCGCGGAATGGCGCCCGCCGATGACGACGATTGCTTCCGCGCCCTGCTCCGCAAGTTTCCCGACATCGCTCTGGCGGGAACGCGTCGCGCCGCAAATCGTGTTGAAAATTTCGGCGTTTTTCCAGCGTTCCCGCACTTTTTCGGCGAGCACGTCGAAGTCGTCCACGAACATCGTCGATTGCGAAACCATGCAAATCTTGTCGCCGAGCGGCGGGAGCGCGTCGAGATCCGCTTCCGTGCGAATCGCGTATCCGCGACCTTCGGCGTAGCCGAGAATGCCGACAACTTCCGGATGATTCGGATCGCCGAAAACAAGCGTGGAGAATCCGCGTTTCGCGTAGAGCCGCACGCGACCGGCAATGACTCCGACGTCCGGACAAGTCGCATCGCGAAATTCCGCGCCGAGCGTTTTCAGATATTCGCGGCGTTCGGGCGTTACGCCGTGCGCGCGAACGATGATGACCGCGTTTTCGCGCTGTTCAGGAGAAAGCTCGAGATGCAATTCCGCGCGGGAACGGTAATCGCCGACTTCGCGCACGCCCTCCGCCTCGAGCTCCGCCATCATTTGGCGATTGTGAATGAGCGGACCGTCCGTGAAAACGGGTGCGCGCCCGCGGCGAATGTAGTCGCGCACGATGTTGATTGCGCGCTCGACGCCGCGGCAAAAACCCGCGCTTTCCGCTCTGATCACTTTCATTTTTTTTCGAAGAAAATTTTTTCGGGGAAAAGAAAAATTCCGCTCTGCGGGAACGCTCAATCCTCGGCGTTCGGCTCGTCTTTTTCGTAGCAGATGAAACGAATCATCGCGACGGCGGAGCGCTCGATGTCTGCCGTAATCGCGCGCACGCGACCGAAGACGAGATGATAGCCGAAGTGAAAAAGCACGGCGAGACACAGTCCGACGCCCGTCGCGGCAAGCGCGGAAGCGATATCGCCCGCAAACGCGTCCGCGCTCGCGTAATGCCCGGACGCACGCATCGCGAGAAACGCCCGCAAAATCGCGAAAACCGTTCCCGCGAGACCGATGAGCGGCGCGATTTTTGCGAGCGCGCGAATCGTTCCCGCGCGGCGTTCGAGCACGGGAATTTCGAGCAGTGCCGCCTCTTCCGCCGCGATGCGCATTCGCGCTTCGCCGTCTTTCGCGTGCAGCAAAATCGCTTTCACCACGCGCGGCACGGGACCGGGCGATTCCTCGCAAACCGTCATCGCTTCCAACATGCGCCCGTTGCGCAAATTCGCGCACACACCCTCGACAAACGCCGCCGCGCGAATCTGCCCGCGATGCAGGTAAATCACGCGCTCAACGATGAAAAGCAGCCCGATGAAACCGATCGCCAACAGCAACCAGACAAACGGCCCGCCGTCCGCGACAAGCGAGAAATCCGCCGCGTTCGGCGTCGAAAGGAAATTTTCCGAATTTGCGAGATCGTTCATAAGTCAAAAAAAATTCTGTGTAAAAAAATCCTGCGGGAACGCGCATCATTTTTCCAAAATTCGTTTTAGGCGAACTTCGGCGTGGCGTTTTCCGGGAATCCAACCGAAGTCGCTCCAGCGCACGAGTTGCGCGTAAATGCCGCGCGCGGAATCATAATCGCGAACTTTTTCGTAGGATTCGCCGAGCGTAAAAAGACAACGCGCCAACCAGTAGCCGCCGGAATCGCCGAGCGCTTCCGCAACGGTGCAATTTTTTTTCTCCGCGAGACTTTCGGCAAAAGCGAGCGTTTCGCAAACGACGTTCCAATACGTTTCCCGCGAAAGTTTTTCCGCGCGTTCCCGCGCTTCCGCATCGCCCGTCGCGGGAACGGAATGCGCAACCGCATACGCCCACTTGTAGCCCGCTTCCGCTTTGAGCGAGAGCGGCTGATCCGGCAAACTGAACAGACGCTCGTAAGCCGTCTCGGATTTTTTTCGCGCATCGGCGGCTGCGGCTGCGGCGTTCCCGTCGAGCTCGGCGCGAGCGGCGAGCGCGCTCAACGCGTCCGCGCGGCGAATTTCGACAATGCGTCGTTCCGCGTGATCGGGTTGCGCCGCGATGAGATTGTCATACACGGCGAGCGCGGAATCGAAGTCGTTCAGAATTCTGAAAAAATCCGCCTGCCGCAAACGCGCATAAAACGCGAGCGGGCTTTTCGGGTGGCGCTCGACAAGCGACTGCATCTGCTTCACGGCTTCCTCCGGACGCCCGATTGTCGCCGCCGCCTGCGCCGCTTCAAACGCCGCAATCGCCGAGTATTCGGAAAATTTTTCCTGCGAACCGTAGCGCCCGATCAGCGTTTCGTAGCACACGAGCGCGCGCGCGGGTTTTCCCTGTTCGCTGAAACGGCGCCCTTCTTCGAGCCACGAAATTACGGCGAACGGACTGTCCGGAAAGCGTTCCCGCACTTCCGCGAGCACGTTGAGCGCTTCCGCATCTTTGCCTGCCTGAAACAGCGCGCGCGCTTTCAGCAACATCGAGCGCCCCGCCAGATCCGGCGCCGTTTTGCGCAAGCGCTCGGAAATGTTCGAATCAAAATTCGCCTCGGCATTCGCAATCAAATCCGCGTTGTTCGCCGCCGTCGAAGAATCGTTCAGCTCGAGCGCGACGAGCGCTTGAATCCAAAGAATTCGCACGTAAAAATCCGGCAACAAATCTTTTCGCTCAAGAAATTTTTTCGCGCGCGCCGCGGCTTCCGAGAAAAGTCCCGCCTGTTGCAACGCTTCGATGACGATGCATTCCGTGCGCATCGTCCACGGCGCGGGAACGCGTTTCGCCAATTCGGAATCCAACAGCGCGGCGGCTTCGGAGACTTTTTCGCAACGCACTTCGCTCAACGCCTGCTGAAAGAAAATCGTGCCGAGCGCATCGCCGGAAAGTTTGTCCGACGCGGAAACGCGCGCGTAAGCATCGGCGGCGAGCGCGTAGTCGCCGGAAAGAAAACGGCAGTCGGCGATGAGCACGTCCGTCTGCACGCGTTCCTCCGGAGAAAGCTCCGTCGAGAGCAAGCGTTCGAGCAACGGCACCGCGCGGCGATATTCTTTTTCTTTCACGGCGATCCCGACGAGAAGCCGCAACGAATCGGGAACGAACGGGCTCGCGGGGAAGCGCGAATTCAGCTCGTCCGCAAGCGTTTCCGAAAGCCGAAGATTTCCGATGTCAAACGCGAGCCGCGCGCGCGTGAACAGCTCCAAATCGCGCACGCTTTCGTCCGGCGCAAGCGACGAAAGAAATTTTTCGATGGCATTCGCGGCGAGAATCGCTTCCTCTTTTTTTCCCGCGTTCTGAAAATCGCGAACGCCCTGCAATAATCCGGAAAACGCCGCCGACTGCAATGCACGCGACGGACGCGCACGCACAACGCGCTCAAACGCCGCGCGCGCCGCTTCGCCGCTCATTTTTTCCGCGAGCAGACCTTCGAGCAAATCGAATTCCGCCACATTTTTTTCCGGCACGGGAACGCACTCGCGCAACGCCGCAAGCGCCGCTTCGCGCTGTCCGCTTTTCGCGAGCGCGACAATGTGAAGCTTCGCCGCGCGCGCAAAATCCGGCGTGCCGCGAGCCGCATCGCGCGCCGCTTTCAGCCGCGCCAATTCTTCGGCGGGAACGTTCGCGCGCGCGGAAACGTCCGCCCACATTCGCAAAAACGCGATGTGCTCGCGCAGGGCTTCGCTACCGGCGTCCGCCGCGGCGGCGTCAAAATCCGCACGCGCGGAATCGGAACCGAAAAGAAACGCACCGGCGATCCCGCGAGCGAGAAAAAACCATGCGCGTTCCTCGCGCGGGAACGCTTCGGCGGAAAGCCCGTCCAACGCGGCAAGCGCTTCGGAATAACGTTCCCGCGAAACGGCGACAAACGCCTCGCGCAGTTTCCGCCGAGGAGAATCGCCGGCGATGCCTTCTATCGACGCGCCCGCCGCGGCATAATCGCCCAACGCAAGCTGCGCACCGGAAAGCGTCAGCAACAACTGTTCCCGCTCGGCGTTGGAAAGATTTTTTTCGCCGAGCGCATCACGCGCAATTTCCGCCGCAAGCGACGGCAAGCCCGAAAAAAGCGCCGTTCCCGCCGTATCCGTCCGCGGCGCGGGAACGTCCGCACCCGATGCAAAATTTGCGGAAGAAATCAGGGCGACAACCGCCGCTCCTCGGGCTATGCGTGAAAAAATTGACATCGTTGCGGAGATTTTGCCTCAAACGCCGCGCGCAGACAAATTGAATTTCAATTTGAAAGCGTTCCCGCAAACTGCGAAAATCCGCGCCATGCCGAAGAAACTTCAAAATCGGCGCGTCGTCGTCACGCGCCCGGAAGAACACAACGCCGGACTGCGCGATGCGCTCGCGGCTCGCGGCGCCGAAGTCGTGGAAATGCCGCTCATCGAAATCACGCTCGACGGCGATGAAGCCGTTGCCGCGGAAATTTTTTCCATGATTTCCGAATACGATTGGCTCGTGTTCACCAGCGCAAACGGCGTGCGCGGATTTTTCAAAAAATTTTTCGAACGCTTCAAGGATCTGCGTTGCCTCGGTCCGTGCCGCATCGCCTGCGTCGGTCCCGGCACGCAAAAAGCCGTCGAAGATTTGCATCTCGAAGTCGATCTCGTTCCCGAAAAACACACGGGCGAAGCACTCGCCGAAAAACTTATCGCGGAACAGGATTTGGAAAATCTGAAAGTCTGCGTCGTCACCGGGAATCGCAATTCCGACGCGCTCGCGCGCTTGCTCACCGAAAAGGCGCGCGCCATCACGGACGCGTTCCCGTGCTACTCGACTGCCGATGCGGACATCGGCGAACACCCCGCGCTGTCGGATTTTCGCGCTCGCGGCGCGGATTTCATCGTGTTTGCAAGCGGGAGCGCCGTGCAATCGTTTGTGGCGCAAGCGGCAACTTTGCGTCTTGAAAAATCCGCCACGCGCCCGCAAGTTGTCGCCATCGGGAATCCGACGGCGTCCGCGCTGCGACAAGCCGGAATTCCCGTCGCGGGAATCGCCGAACACGCCACGCCCGAAGCAATCGCCGCGGCGATTGAAGCGCTTCTCTGAAAATCGAAATCTCGGCGCGCGCGGGAACGTCAGCGCCGAAAATTTTTCGGGAAATGCGCGATGAAATTTCGCCCCGCAACGGATAACGGTTGCGCGATCCCGCAGAAAACGTAATCGACCGCGCGCGCGACCGCATCGCCGAGCGCCGTTTCGCCCGCTTCGGCAGAAGCCGGCGGCGGGAACGCAAGATTTGCGGCAATCGCGGCGGAAAGCGTGCAACCGCTCCCGTGCGTATCCGTTTTTTCAACGCGCGCATGGCGACAACCGATGCCGCGTGGGCGCAACGCCGCGCTCGTTTTTTTCGGGAACGCGAGCAAATCGCAAACTTCGTTTCCGTTGCCGTGCCCGCCTTTGAGCAACACGGGAACGCCGAGCGCGTCCGCAAGTTTCTCCGCCGAAACTTCGACATCGCGAAATTCCGTTTTCGCGTTCCCGCGCCACGAAAATTTTTCGCCGAGCAATTCCTCCGCTTCGTCAAGATTGGGTGTAACAAGCGCCGCGAGCGGAATCAGCCGTTCCCGCAACGCGCCGAGCGCGGCATCGTCGAGCAGTTTCGCGCCGCTCGTCGCAATCATCACGGGATCGACGACAAGTTTTATTTCGCGATGCTCCGCAAAAAAATCCGCGACGGCGGCAATGATTTCCGCATTCGCAAGCATTCCGGTTTTCGCCGCGCGAATTTTGAAAAATCGCGCGACCTGCTCCGCCTGTTCCCGCACGAACTCCGCGGGAACGGCATGCACGGCGGAAACTCCGTCCGGATTCTGCGCCGTGAGCGCAGAAATCGCCGTCGTCCCGAAAACGCCGTGCGCCGCGAACGTAAGCAAATCCGCCTGAATCCCGGCACCGCCGCCGGAGTCCGAGCCCGCAATCGTAAGCGCCACAGGCAACGCCTCCTGTTTTTCCGATTCGTTCATAAAAGGCTTAGTTTACCGAGAACCCTCGGAAGGAAAAGAAGAAATCTGTTTTTGCCGCAGGCAAAAAATGAAGGATGTTTCGTCCCGCGCGCAAGCACCGCAAAACCGGGAAATCAGTAGTTGTTGCGGGGCGGTGTGAATTCGCGGTCGGAGTCGTGGCGCAAAGATTTCTTCGGGAACGCGACTTTCGCTCCGTCTTTGAATATCGCCCAGTCCAGATGCACGACCGAACGAGTTCGGGCGATAAAAAATATGTCTATCGTATGCCATCCCTCAGAGAG